>DEIV01000084.1 GCA_002352665.1 Flavobacteriaceae bacterium UBA2765 | reverse complement strand
AAGTATTTATATACTGACCTCTACAAAGTTTATTATAAATTTTGAAAGTCCAGCTGATTATAGGTATAAATTAGGTTTTCAAATAGGAGGTTTCGCAAAAATTGAATTGTCAGATAAATTATATTTGCAGCCAGAAATATTGTATAGTTTACAGGGTTCAAAATTAGATATAGACATTTTGTCATCGTTATTACCACAAACTGACCCAAGTGCATTGCCATCTAATGCAACCAATACCAGAGTTAATGAATCAAATATAGTGCTACCAGTGATGCTAAAGTATTATATTATAAATAAATTAAATTTAGAAATTGGTCCGCAATTGGATTATTTGTTTTGGGTGAGTGAAGAAAATATTCAATTTCTTCAGGATGAAGCTAGTGTAGTAAATGATTCAGGAAGTACTAGTGATTTTAACTTTGGTTTAAATTTAGGCGTGGGCTTTGATTTCAATGAAAAAGCAGCGGTTGGGTTACGATATAATTATGGGTTTAATAGATTATTTAAAGGGGAATTGTCTGAATTTAATAATGGTGATAGATTAAGAAATTCTGTTTTCCAATTCAATTTTGAATACAGATTTAATTAGAAATGTCATCTTCTCTTCTTTGGAGAGGACTAGGGTGGGACTATTCATCTTTTTCCCAACCTGTTAATCCTGCAGAAACAATAAATTTCATAACGTCACTAGAATTAATATCTATAGTTCTAATATTTGCTTTGGGTACAATAAACAATTCTCCGGAAAAATTATAGGAATGTGGAAAATAGACAGCCACCTTATCTAATTCGCCTAATAATTCTAAGTTTTCCTCAGTGATAAAACCTAATTTTTCTAGATCGGAATTTAAATTGACCTTTACCAGAACAGGTTTGCTAAACTTTTTTTCTTTCCCTACAAATGCAGAAAATAAATCATTAAAGGCAGAATAAATAAATTTTAAAAGTGGTACACGGGCAATAATGTTCTTAAAAAGTGTTTTTAAAGGATCTGCTATAATGGTTCTACCTATAAAACCAATAAGGATTAAGAAAACAATTAAAGTAATAAAACCTAATCCGGGTATTTTAATATCAAAATATTTAAAAACTAATTCTTGTAAAATACCATCCATAAACATAAAAACTGCATAAATTACATATGCAGTAATGCCTAAGGGAGCTATATACAATAAACCTTGTAAAAAATAATTAACTAGTTTTTTCATAAGATATGATTTTGTGTAAATTTAGTAAGTTTTAATGAAGCGTTCACAATAAATAATTTTGAAAAATTTATTTATAACAACAAACCCCCCCTTAACTCCTTGCACTTAGTAAGTCTCTGGAATATTCCATTTCAGAAAATTCTTTGTTAAGTATGATAATTGTTATGTTTTGAATAAATAATAATAGATACATTTGTCGTCAATAAATATAATAAATATGAGTAATTCTAAAGCGTGTTTGGTTTGTAAAGCATCATCAAACGAAACTCCCGTCACAAAATTTTATTATCAGGAAAGTGAATTCTATATCTGTCCACAACATATTCCAGTATTAATACATAAACCACATGAACTGGTAGGTTTGTTAGATGGTGCAGATAAATTAAAAGGTGGATAAAATAAACTCGTCATTTGACGAGTTTATTATTTTGTTTTATTCCCCTAAAAATGGGTATCTATAATCCGTTGGTGGTACAAATGTTTCTTTAATTGTACGGTTACTTACCCAACGCAATAAATTCCAAACAGAACCCGCTTTGTCGTTAGTACCTGATCCTCTAGCACCTCCAAAAGGTTGTTGACCAACAACTGCTCCGGTAGGTTTATCATTGATGTAAAAATTACCGGCAGCATTTTCTAATGCATTTGTGGCATAATCTATCACATAACGATCATTACTAAAAATGGCACCAGTTAAAGCATATTCAGAAGTGTTGTCTAAAATTTCTAAGCTCTCTTTCCATTCGGTATCTTCATAAACATAGATGGTCAAAACCGGACCAAAAAGTTCAGTACACATGGTTTCATACTTAGGGTTTGTGGTTAATATAACTGTAGGTTCAATAAAATAACCTTTGGTATTGTCGTAATTTCCACCTATTATAATTTCAGCGTCTTTATCATTTTTTGCAGCATCAATATAACTTGATAGTTTATCAAATGCTCTATTGTCAATTACAGCATTGATAAAATTTGAAGTATCTTCTGGGCTACCCATTTTCATTGATCTTAAATCAGCTTCTAAAAATTTCCTTACATCCTTCCATTGGCTTTTAGGAATATAGGCTCTTGATGCGGCAGAACATTTCTGCCCTTGATATTCAAAAGCACCTCTAGCCAATGCCGTTGCTACTTGCTTGGCATTTGCATTACTATGCATCCAAACAAAATCTTTACCACCTGTTTCCCCTACAATTCTAGGATAACTTTTGTATTTACCTACATTTTTACCAATTTGCTCCCAAAAACTATTAAATACAGGAGTTGATCCGGTAAAGTGTATACCGGCAAAATCTTTACTGTTTAATAAAACATCAGTAATCATTCCTGAATTTCCGGTTACCATATTAATAACACCATCAGGCAGTCCAGCTTCTTTAAATAATTCCATGATTACTTGAGCAGAATATACTTGAGAACGTGCAGGTTTCCAAATAACAACATTACCCATCATAGCTGGTGAAGCTGGTAAATTACCCGCTATAGAAGTAAAATTAAAAGGAGTTATAGCATAAACAAAACCTTCTAATGGTCTATATTCCATTCTATTCCAAATACCAGCACTAGAAATGGGTTGATTGCTGTAAATTTCGGTCATAAACTGAACGTTGAATTTAAAAAAATCTATCAGCTCACAGGCTGCATCAATTTCCGCCTGCATAACATTTTTCGATTGTGCGATCATTGTAGCCGCATTGATTTTTACTCTATAAGGCCCAGCCAATAATTCAGCAGCCTTTAAAAAGATAGCCGCTCTATGTTCCCAAGAAGTTGAAGCCCATTTTTCTCTCGCTTCAAGTGCTTTTTCTATGGCTAAGGTGATATGTTTTTTTTCTGCCGTATGGTATTTACCTACAGTATGTTTATGGTCATGAGGAGGGTGGATAGAAACGGTTTCACCGGTTCTTAATTCCTCTCCACCTATATAGAAAGGAATGTCTATTTGCTCTTTATACATTTTCTTATAAGTAGCTAATAACTCTTTGCATTCCGGACTGTTAGGTGCATAGGTTTTTACGGGTTCGTTGATCGCTTTTGGTACGTTAAAAAATCCTGTTGCCATTATTTATGTTTTTAAATATTATTCGACTAAATTTGAGTGTGTAAAGTTAAGTAAAATTAACAATCCTATCAATGTTTTAAACGCTGATAAAGTAAAAATAATAATAAATGTGTACAGTAACTTATTTACCATTAAATACGTCGGACTTTATTTTAACCTCAAGTAGAGATGTTCCGTTTTTACGGGAAAGTGCATTGCATCCAAAAAAATATATTGAAGATGGTGTCGAACTGTATTATCCTAAGGATGGAAAAGCAGGTGGAACATGGATAGGAACCAGTTCTAAAAAAAGATTGATTTGTTTGTTGAATGGTGGATTTGAATACCATACTTCGAGAAAATCTTATAAAAAAAGTAGGGGTTTAATTGTGAAGGAGTTACTTAAAGTTAATGATGTAAGAATTGGATTAGACAAAATTGACTTGAATGGTGTTGAACAATTTACATTAACAATTGTAGATTGGAATAAATCATTAGAATTGATCGAATTTGTTTGGGATGGTAGTCAAAAACACTTAAAAAAGATGTCACAAAAGCCGCATATATGGTCTTCATCAACATTATATGATAATAGTGTCAAACAATTACGTGTAAATTGGTTTGAGGCATGGCAACATAGTAATGATTTTTCTCGTGAAAATATTTTAAAATTTCATAAATCAGCCGGTATTGGAGACCCTAATATTGATGTGATGATGGATAGGAAAGTAGGAGGAACAGTAAGCATTACTTCTGTAAAAATGGAAAACAAAAAGCTTTCCATTGAATATAAAGATTTACAAAACTAAATTTCTTAAGTTGATCTCAGATCAAGAGCTATTGAACCAATTAATAATAAGATGTTATTTTAAGACCAATTTAAATATCCCCATTTTTAAGGGAAATCATTTTAACGGTATTAAGGGGGGTGTATTTCTCAAATAAGTCACATCTTTGCATGGTAATTAAATGAGATTTACAATATTTAACATGACTTCATTTTTTAATAATGTAAAAGAACATGTAAAACGAACATTAATTACTTAATTTAAATTAAAATTATATCCGTGTAATTTACATTGAAAAAGTACGTTATACATAATGATTTTACTACATTGTGAAATATTATTGCTATGTTTAAAAAAGGACTATACTTTATTTTATTTGGATTATTATTCCTACTATCCGGCTGCTTTGAAATAATAGAAGAGGTTAGTTTGAACGATGACGGATCCGGCCAAGTAACCTTAACTTTGAATTTGAGCAGAAGTAAAACTAAAATTAACTCAATTATGCTCTTAGATAGTGTTAATAACTATAAAGTGCCTTCTGAAAGTGAAATTGAAAAGCATTTTGCGGGAATTGTAAACACCATAGAGAACACGAATGGGGTGAGCGATGTTAGTAATACCATTAATTTAACAGAGTTTATTTTTACACTTTCTTGTAATTTTGAGAATGTAGAGGCTTTAAATACAGTCATTTCTAACTTTAGCTCAAAAGAAGAAGCTAAAAGAATTCAAGATCATAAACATTTTAGTTTTGATAAAACAAATCAAACCTTTACAAGAAGTTATCACTATGATATAGCCAAAGAAATAAAAAACACCAAAATGGAAGACAGAAAAATTTTCGAGACTGCCTCTATTACCAGTATTTATCGTTTTAATAAATCGATTATATCGTCAAAAAATCTAGCCGCAAAAATTTCTGGCAGCAAAAAAGCCATAATGTTAAAAGTGTCTGCACAGGACATTATTAAAAACAAAAAATCAATTAAAAACCAAATCAAATTACAACAATAACTCATGAACAAATTCATATTAACAATCGTTTTATTTGCAAGCACAATTAGTTTTGCACAATCTTTAGAAAGTAAAATACCAGCGAACGCAAAACTTGTGGTTACTATTGACGGTAGCCATCTATTAGAATTAGTGCCACTTACAGAGTTTGAAAATTACTCAGTAATTAAAGAAATTATTAAAGAAATTAAAGAAGACAAGCCACATATTAATGGTATCTCTGATTTGGGCTTTGATATAAATTCTGATGCTTATTATTTTTATCAACCAACAGATAGTATTATCTATCATGTAGGATTGATAAAGCTTAAAAATAGAGTTGATTTTGAAAAATTATTAGATTCATCTGCTCAAAAAAAGATTGTTAGGAGCGGAAATGTAAGCCACTATGCAGAAGACTCCGACCTGAATATAATGTGGAATGATAATATTTTGATGCTGTCTGGAGGGATGCCTTCTTATTCCTATTTTGATGAAAATAGAGAAAGATTTGAAGCACAAGCTTTGAATGAAGATGAAGGTTTTTATGAAATTAAGAATAGAGTAGCTGGTTCTTGGGCTGCTAATTATGCAAAGCAATTATTTAACTATAATGGTGTTTCAATAGCATCTAATCAAGGGTATTTAAAATCTAAAGATAATAATGCTTCAGCTACCTTATGGATAAAGAGTTATGGAGAATTGATGGGAGGGTTTATGAGTTCTAGCCTAGGAATGTTAGTTGGTTCAGGGTTGAATATGAATTACAGTAATTATGGCATTGGTTCGGTTACTGCACATTTGTATTTCGAAAAAGAAACCGCCAGAATTACTTCAAAGATGGAAGTTAACGATAGATGGGAAAAAGCTTTAAAGAAAATGTATTCGTCAAAAATAGATCCGTCATTTTTTAAGTATATTAATGAAAACGAGATGTTAGGTTATACCAGTATATCTATTGATACAGAAGCGTTTTTGGAAGAATATCCTAAGTTAATGTCTGAGATCTATGGTGGGATGTTGCCTGATTATAGAGAAGAATCTATTTTAGCAGCAGAGTTGTTCACTTTGATATTAGATGAGGAAGCAATAGGCGAACTAATTACAGGAGATATGTTGTTCGTTTTAAATGATATAGTTGACAAAGATGTTACCTACACCACTTATGAGTATGATGATGATTATAATGAAAAGGAAGTTGTGAAGACCAAAAAAGAATCGAGTCCTGATTTTACTATAATTGTTGGTTCAGAAAATGAAAAATTATTGTTACGATTAATTAGATTGGGTGTAAAACATGAAGCGTTTGAACATAAGTCAAGCTATTATAAAATAAACTTACCCAGTAAAACACCATTTGATCTTTATGCTGTTATTAAAGATGAAAAAGTGTTTCTTACCACCTCAGAAAAGCGTATAACCAATATTATTAATAATAGAACGGTTTCACAAGTAGGCAATCATAAAAAAATTATGAAAAATAATACTTCGGTTATTTATATGGATCTGAATAAATTAATGGATAAAATTCCCGAATCAGAATTAAGTGAGGACGAAGAGCAATTTGTTGCTTATGCAAAAGATAATTTGAGAAATGCATACTTTAAAACTGGTAAAATGAAAGGGAAAACGATTAGCTCTGAATTGATTTTAGAAACTGCAAAAAATCGTAAAAATTCATTAAAAGTACTCTTAGATTTTCTTGAGTTTGTAGACTAATTATGAAGAAAAAAGTTCTTTATACTTTAATTGGTTTGGCTGTGCTTTTATTAACGGTCTATCTGTTAAGGTATAATCAATCACAAGTTTTTGAACATAGAGTTCCTAAAAGTGCGACAAAGGTTGTAAATGTACATTTAAGGCAGATAGAAAATAATTTATTGTTCGACTTTTTAGCACATCCAATTATTTACTTAAAGTCTAAGCTTAGAAAGGACAGTTTAAAAAGAAAGAAGTTTCCATTTGCCAATGGTGTTGAAATTCCTGAAAATATTTTGTTTTTTTCAAATGCAACTTCGCTTGACAATCATTGGTTTAGTAGTGTCTTTAACGTAAAGGATCAAGAAAATCTCACTAGTTATTTTTTACAAGAAAAATTTGTTAAAAGTAATGTAGAAGGTATGGAGTTTTATAGCAAAGGTAATTGGGTAATAGCTATTCATGAGAATAAATTATTACTGGTTATAAAGCGTAATCATACTGCTGAAATCTCTAAAATTGTAGCCTCTGTTTTTAATGAAAAAGCATTTTTACATCAAACATCGGAATTGTTAAAACCTATAATTTTAAATGAAAGCGATGTAAGTTTTTCTTCAAAAGAACATGGTTTTTTAGAAGCTAACTTTAAAGAAGGGATTTTTGAAATTTCAGGAAATTTAGATTCTGACTTTTTTATTGCAGATGCATATCCTATAATAAAGGGTAATCCAATAAGCTACTTGACCGCAAAAGTCAATAAAGACAACCTGTTTTTTCAAAATTTTGTATTAAATACAGCAGATAAGTTTAAGGAGCTTACACATTTGTCATTAGATTCTATAGTTAATAAATGGGATGGAAAATTTTATCTAAAAATAGATGCTATAGAAAATAAAACAGATAGTATCATTACTTATGACTATGATGATGATTTTAATAAAGTTGAAAAAATGGCTATCGAAAAAAAGAATATCCCAAATCTAAGAATAAAATTAGGGCAGGAAAGTCCTTCTAATTTGTGGAGGTATTTTTGGAGTAAAAATGCAATTCAATTACATAAAGGAGATACAGTATTCACTACCATACCTATATATCAGTTTATGGCAACAGACGCGAAGGAAAATTTAGAATTGTCAGTAAATAATAGTGTTGATCAAATACATTCAAAAGAGATTTCTTCAAAATTAAATTTTTATGTTGATGTCGAAAAATACTTACAAAAACCATTAGACCTTCCTTTAAAACCAAATCAAAAAAAAGTACTTGATTTAATTAGAAAATCTTCCATTCACTTGTCAGAAAATAATGAGTTTGTATTAAAAATAGAATTAAAAAATAGGAGCAGAAATTTTTTAGGGCAGTTGATAAAACATTAAGGGTTTGGGTTAAAGAGCAAATGTTAAAAAAGAAATAATTAACAACCCAACAGTTGATAAGGTTATAAAAATGGTATTTAGCATAAAAAATTTGAATATGCTTTTGAATCGGTTCTGTTTATAAAAATTTCGAATTGATTTGTACAAGTAAAATAGAAAGAAAATTAAAAATAAACCAATACCAATATCGGTTTTAAAAATTTTATCAAAAAGCGTAAAGAAAATAAGGAGAAGAAAGAATACCGTTTGTATATTAAAAACAAATACTAAATGTTCGGTATAATTTTTTTTATGTCTGATGTATAAAAGTGAAATGAACGCGGTAAAAATAGGTAGCATAAAAAATAAAGCGATTGATATTTTTGAAATAATATCATCTAAATATGACTTTCTAAATTCAGCATCATTTTTAAATTTATTATAATCTTGTGCTTTTTTATAGTAAAAAATGTTTCCTCTAGATTTTTCATATCCTAAGGTATCTAAAGCTTTATAAACTGAACTGTTATTATTGTTTTTATCATACTTTATAAAGCTACTTATTTTTTTATATAAGGCTTGTCCAAAAAACTGTAATATTATTTTATCTTCAATAGAAACTCTATGTTTCAGTGGTATTACATAGATTATGCTTCTATCTGTAAACACCTTTTCGATATAACTAATGGATGACGCCTGAAGTTTTGTAATATTTTCTGTAATTTTCAATAGCTTATTTTCGCTATTTTCTAATGTTTTGGTAATATTAATTAAAATCGAATCCTGAAATTGATCGAATATTGAATCCTTTTGAATATTTGTAAAGGCACTACTATTTAGTTGTTCTAAAATATTGGTATTTTTAAAAATAGAATCTATAAGGTTTTGAATTTTTAGTTTGGCAATTTTTATAACGGAATCTTTTTCTGATTTTTTAAAATTAGGAAGGTTGTATTTTTTAAAAATAGAATCGGCTATTTCTTCGTTTATGGAATCGTTTGCGGTAATTACGGGTAAGTTGGTATGGATGCCACTAGCAGCTAAATCTTCTTCAACTTGATTTAGCGTTTTATTGGCCTGATTTATTATAGAATCGCTTGAAATTTTAGTGTCATTTTTTAAAAAGGTACCCGAAATTTTGTATTCGTCTAATACAGAAAGTAATCCTTGTAATAAAAAGAATACAATGGTTACGTGTAAATATAGTTGAAACGGATTTACATATCTCCTTCGTTTGCCTTCTATATAATCCTTTGATACCCTGCCGGGTTTAAATAATAGTGGCATAAAGGTGTTGAAAAAACGAGTGTCAAAAGAGAAAAATCCTGAGAAAAACTCAGAAATAAATTGCTTGATGCTTAATGGTAATTCATCGTTTACTTGGCCACAATTTGAGCAAAAATTATCATTATCAGAGATGGGCTGCTTACAATTTAAGCATTCAATTCCTTTTTTATTTTTTGTAAATCGGGTAGTGGATTTCATTTTAGTCAAAAAAAATCAACTAAATGTAATAATATTTATTGGAATAAACGATTTTGAATATATAATTTAATTCAATATGGCAGGAACTGTCAATTGAAAAGATGGAATTTGAACTTTGAAATTACTAGTGTTTGTAAAGTTAATCATATTAAAAAATCCTCTCATAGCACCTGTTGGAGATGTTAAATTACAATAGGATTGATAGGTGTAACTTTTTTTAGGAGCTAATATAGGTTTTTCGCCTATAACACCCTCACCTTCAATAATTTCAAGATTTTTTAATGCATCAAAAATTTCCCAATGCCTGCTTATTAATTGTACAGAGTCATTACTTTGGTTCTCTATGGTAATGCTATAACTAAACGAAAAAAATACCCTGTCATTTCGATAGCATGTGCCTTCAAAATTTGTCTTTACAGAGATTTTAATTCCATTTGTTACTTGTTGAACCATAGTTATATACAGTTGAGAATATTGAAACAAAGATATAAATATTTTATATTTATTCAATATTTATTATAGATTAGATGCAGTAATAACAATTTAGTTGCGTAAATTTTCAGAATTGGCTTGACCATAACCAATAACTTGATCATATTTAGTTCCTATCGGTTTATAATAAACCAATACAGTATAATCATTTTCAGTTTGGTAAAAAGAACCCTCTATTGCGTGGTTATTTATTTCTCCTTTGTCATTAGCCGTTACGTAATTGTAATTATAAAAACCTTGCTTTAATAACATGGTGCAGGTGTACAATTTTTGGTTTTCATTGTAGATCATTTTATTTTCATCTGTCAATTGCCAATCATTAAAATCACCATATATATATATATCATCTTGCCCAATATCCGTCAAGGCTTCTAATGTAAAATGTACTTTTGAATAGTCTGCTTCAGTAGCACTTATATCACTATCTATAGTTCTAATTACAAAATTTCCATTTACATCTGGAAAATAAGTATAAGGTTTGTTTTTACGCATTTCGTGTGTGTATAGATAGGAATTGAATAGGTCAATAAGCCTTGTTTTGGCAATATTATTGTTTGCATTACGAATTTCTTTTGTATCAAAAAATAAATATTCATTCCCGGCCCAAAAGGAGACCTTATCGGCATATTTATAAAGCATTTGTTGCCCTCTGTAATATTGAGGTTTTATATTCTTAATAACAGTATTCCAGTCGTTATTTTGATAAACAGCCACCTTAATTTCTTGACTGGGGTTATTGATAAGTAAATCAGGATGGTTGATGGTGAATTCTACATTGTGTTTTGAATTGATACTGGTTATATCTCTGCTTTTATGTATGCTTACACCAACATCAACTATAGGATGATAAACAATAAATGGTCTGGTGAACATAATATCACCGGCTTCATCTAAAATAGTAATAAGGTAGTTGCCACTTAATTTAATAGTGGTTTTATCATTAGGAATCTGTAATTTATGGTAAGTGTAAGGTTGTAAACTGTTAAAAGAATTTTCATAGTCTCTAATCCAATCATTATCATAACCATTAATAAATTCTGTGGCTACTAATTTCGACAAATTCCAATCGTAATCATAATGTTCAATTTTATAAGTGTATTCCTCTTGGCTATCGCTCAAATCATCAAATTCTAGAATTAGCGGTTCCCCTAACCTTATAATTGGGGTAAAATTGTTCACCTGTCTAGATCTTAAAATAATGGTTTTTATATATGCTGGAGGATCTACAATTACTTCACTTTGAGCATTTCCATGACTCAAGGTGAAAATTGACAATAAGAGAATAAAATAACTTAATTTAGGTTTGAGCATTTTTATAAATTTGTATTGTAAGAGCAAAAGATATACCAAATTTAAAGATATATTATTTTACCTTTACTTCAGAAATTAATCTGGGTATTATTATATTATATATTAATACTTTGACTATTTTTGATGTGACAAAAATAAACAAAAACATTTTTGTTATTTAGAATAATTATAAATAGTAATTTATCTAATAAAATGATAGATAAAATGTACAAAATATTTAAATTTGCACCGTTTTTTAGAGACAATAAATTCAAATTTTAAATATGTCACAAGACATTCGTATCAAAAAAGGCTTAGATATTAAACTTATTGGCGAAGCAGATCAAGCCATAACGCCACTTTCTTTAGGTAGTATTTATGTCATAAAACCCTCCGATTTTCACAAAATAATTCCGAAACTTTTAATAAAAGCTGGAGCAAAGGTTAAGGCAGGAGATGCATTATTTCATGCCAAAACCAACGAGCAAATTCTGTTTCCTTCTCCCGTTAGTGGTGAGGTTATTGAAATTGTTAGAGGTGAGAAACGTAAAATTTTAGCCATTAAAATATTAGCAGACAAGCAACAACATTATCAAGATTTTGGTAAAAAGGATGTCAATAATATGACTGCCGATCAGATCAAATCACATTTATTATCTTCAGGTTGTTGGCCATTTATAAAGAAGCGTCCTTATGATGTGATTGCTAAACCCGATGAAGCACCGAAAGCTATTTTTGTATCAGGGTATGCTAGTGCTCCCTTGGCTACAGATTATGATTTTACTTTACAAGGGAAGGAATCAGAATTGCAAGCGGCAGTTACTGCACTTTCAAAATTAACAGAGGGTAAAGTACATATTAGTATAGGTAAAAATTCTAATTCTCCTTTGACTAATATTACTAATGCAAGTATACATAAAGTATCAGGTCCTCACCCTAGTGGAAATGTTGGTACTCAAATAGCAAAAATTGATCCCATAAACAAGGGCGAAGCTGTATGGGTAGTAACACCACAAGATCTAGTGGTCATTGGCGAATTATTACTTACGGGACATTTTAATATTAAAAGAATAATCGCATTAACAGGTGCTCAGTTTATCAAGACGGGGTATTTAGAAATAATTGCCGGAGTGGGTATTGCGGATATTGTTGCTGAAAATTTAGAAGCTAATACCAGAATTATTAGTGGAAATGTGCTTTCCGGTACACAGGTTAGCAAAGAAGGAAGCTTAGGTTATTATGATAATCAAATTACAGCAATACCGGAAGGAGATGATTATGAATTGTTTGGATGGTTAGTACCCGTTTTTAATAAAGTATCAACTTCTAAAGCACTAATTTTTTCTTGGTTATTTCCAAATAAAAAATACAACTTAAATACCAATACCAATGGAGAACATAGAGCCTTTGTTGTAACAGGAGCTTACGAAGAAGTTTTTCCTCTAGATATTTATCCTATGCAAATATTAAAAGCTTGTATGTATAAAGATCTTGATGAAATGGAAGGCTTAGGTATGTATGAGGTTGCACCTGAAGATTTTGCTTTAACAGAATTTATTTGTGTGTCTAAACAACCTCATCAAAAAATTATTAGAGAAGGTTTAGATTTAATGTTAGAAGAAATAGGATAAAAAGAACTAAAAAATGGGTTTAAAACAAAACTTACATAAATTAAAAGAGAAATATAAGGGGACAAAAATAGCTCCGGCATTTGGTGCTTTTCATACTTTTTTATATACACCTAATGACACGGCCAAGGCAGGTACACATATAAAAGCGGCCGATGATCTAAAACGGACTATGAATATTGTAATCATAGCTTTGATACCATGTCTTATTTTTGCGATGTTTAATGCAGGTTATCAACAATACTTGGCTTTAGGAGAAATTCAAGCAGTATCCGGAGGATTTTTTAGTAGTGAGTTTTGGACAATGGATAATCTAATTGTTGGACTCTGGAAAATTTTACCATTGGTTTTTGTGTCTTACGGTGTTGGTTTAGGTGTTGAATTCATTTTTGCAACTATTAAAGATCATGAAGTTGAAGAAGGATATTTGGTTACTGGAATGTTAGTTCCTTTAATTGTACCAATTGATATACCAATTTGGATGCTGACTGTGGCCGTAATTTTTGGTGTTGTAATTGGTAAAGAAGTATTTGGAGGCACAGGAATGAATGTTTTAAACCCAGCCTTAACCATTAGAGCATTTTTGTTCTTCGCCTATCCAACTTGGATGAGTGGAGATAAAGTTTGGGTGCATGGTGCCGTAGCACGAACCAATGAAATTGCAGCAGGTTCTACTGCAGATGCAATGTCAGGAGAAACTATTTTAGGAAGTTTAGCTCAAGGTAATAATGTTATTGAAAGTGCTGATAGTATTTGGAATGCATTCTATGGGTTTATCCCCGGTTCTGTGGGAGAAACATCTACTTTGTTAATTTTATTGGGCGGACTGTTCCTCATATTTACTAAAATAGGAAGTTGGAGAATTATGTTAAGTTCAGTATTAGGAGCTTTAGTAATGGGATTAATTTTTAATGGTGTTGCAGATGCAGGTATTATTTCTGAAGGAAGTAATTTTTATGGATTAATGAATACTACTTTCTGGCATCATTTACTCATTGGTGGGTTTGCTTTTGGTGTTGTTTATATGGCTACAGATCCAGTTACAGGATCTCAAACCAATAAAGGAAAATGGATCTATGGATTTTTAATTGGATTTTTATCAATTATGATCCGTGTGTTTAATCCTGCCTATCCGGAAGGTGTAATGTTGGCTATTTTATTGATGAACGTATTTGCTCCAACAATTGATCATTATGTGGTTAAAGCAAATGTAAAAAGAAGATTAAAACGGTTAAAAACTATTAAGGCGTAAAGATGGAAAAAAGAACAGATAAAAACTCATATACTATACTCTTTGCTATTGGAATGGTCTTGGTAGTAGGGTCATTGTTAGCGTTTGCAGCTTCCTCATTAAGGGGGAAAATAGACGAGAACAAACGATTAGAAAAGCAACAAAACATTTTGTATGCTATGGGTGTCAATGAAAATGATGAAAGTAGTGCAACTTTTGTTTCTACAGATAAAGCACCAGAGGCATTTTCAAAATATATAAGCAAACAACTGGTTATTCAAGATGGTAAAGCTCTTGAAGATGAAAATGCCTATTTAATTGATGTTAAAAAAGAACAAACATTAGCTAAAGAAGGATCATATGTTAGAAGATTACCATTATTTGTAGGTGTAAAAGATGATAAAACATTTTATATAGTACCTATTAGAGGTAAAGGATTATGGGACGCTATTTGGGCTTATGTAGCTCTTGATAAAGATATGATCGTGCAAGGTGTATTTTTTGATCATAAAGGAGAAACAGCTGGTCTAGGAGCTAACATTAATAAACGTTTTTTTATGGATGATTTTATTGGTGAGCATTTAATGGCGGCAGGTACATTTAAGGGCATTAATGTAATCAAAGGAAATGCTGATCCTTTAAATAAAGATAAAACAGATAATGAGGTTGATGCCATTGCCGGAGCAACTATAACAGGTAATGGTGTTTCTGCAATGCTTAAAAGCGAGTTGAAATTGTATGTGCCTTATTTTAAAACCTTAAAAACAAATTAATCATATGGCACTTTTATCAAAAAAAGACGCAAAGTTAATTACTGACCCCTTAGCGGATAATAACCCTATTACCATTCAAGTACTTGGTATTTGTTCTGCATTGGCAATTACCGCAGAATTAAATGCGTCTCTTGTAATGGCGGTATCAGTAATATTTGTATTGGGTGTAGGAAATGTAGTTATTTCTTTAATGAGAAATATTATTCCATCTAAAATTAGAATTATTGTACAATTAATCGTTGTTGCCGCTTTGGTAATTATTGTTGATTTGGTCTTAAAAGCATTTGCTTATGAATTGAGTAAAACACTTTCCGTATTTATTGGTTTAATTATTACCAATTGTATAATCATGGGTCGTTTTGAAGCTTTTGCTCTGGCCAATGGACCTTGGCGAGCATTTCTTGATGGTGTAGGTAATGCATTGGGGTATGGAATTATTTTAATTATAGTAGGTTTTTTCAGAGAGTTATTAGGCTCCGGTACTTTGTTTGGAATTCCGGTATTAGGAGATCCAATTGCCAAGACAGGTTTATATGCCTTTGGTTATGAAAATAACGGATTTATGATAATGCCTCCAATGGCTTTGATCGTAGTTGGACTTATAATTTGGGTGCAACGAAGTAAAAATGAAGCGTTAATAGAAGAAAATTAAATAGAATTGATACGTGAGATTTCAAATATTAGAAATCTTATACTTTGATACTTAATACAAGATAAAATGGAATATTTAGAATTATTTTTTAAATCAATATTTATAGATAACATGGTATTTTCAGTATTCCTGGGAATGTGTTCTTACCTTGCTGTTTCTAAAAAAGTATCTACTGCGGTAGGTTTGGGTGCTGCTGTAATTTTTGTACTGGCTATTACCGTTCCGTTAAACTGGTGGATAGATCAATATTTATTACAACCTGGTGCCTTGGTTTGGCTAGGACCGGAATATGCAGACTATGATTTAGGGTTTTTATCATTTATTATGTTTATTGCAACTATTGCTACTATGGTGCAATTGGTTGAGATAGTAGTAGAAAAATTTTCACCGGCATTGTATAATTCATTGGGTATTTTCTTGCCATTAATTGCTGTGAACTGTGCCATTTTAGGAGGGTCATTATTTATGCAATCTCGTGAAATTCCTACCTTAGGATTAGCACTTACTTATGGTGTAGGCTCTGGAATTGGATGGTTCTTAGCTATTATAGCTATAGCTGCCATTAGAGAAAAAATTAGATATTCTAATGTTCCGCCACCATTAAGAGGATTGGGTATTACATTTATTCTTACCGGATTAATGGCTATTGGTTTTATGAGTTTTGGTGGAATGCTTACCGGTGGTGAAGAAGAAAGTGCAGCAACTTCAATAGAAAAAACAGAACAAGCCATACAAGTAGATCAGAATGAGGAGGCTTTAGATAAAGAAAAAGAGTTAGAAGAAAATACAACCGCTTTAAATCAATAATATGTTATTAGCAGTAAGTACATTAGGGGTAGTCATAGTTACTATAGTTGCTTTTTTGGCAATTACACTTTTATTGGTTACACTTTTATTAGTTGTAAAACAAAAATTAGCACCTTCGGGTCCTGTAAAAATAACTATAAATGGAGAAAAAGAAATTGAAGTTCCTTCAGGAGATTCGTTACTTTCTACCTTAGGGGCTCAAAAAATATTTTTACCTTCTGCTTGTGGTGGCGGAGGTACTTGTATTCAGTGCGAATGCCATGTGTTATCTGGTGGAGGAGAAGCATTGCCTACAGAAACACCGCATTTTTCTCGTAAAGAATTACAAGATGGGGTAAGATTAGCATGTCAAGTTAAGGTAAAACAAGATATGAATATTACCATACCCGAAGAGGTTTTTGGTATTAAAAAATGGGAAGCTACAGTGGTACGTAATTATAATGTCGCTTCTTTTATAAAGGAGTTTGTTGTTGAGATCCCAGAAGATATGGGCTATAAGGCCGGTGGTTATATTCAAATAGAAATTCCGCCTTGTGAAGTTAAATTTGCAGATATTGATATTACTGCACATCCTGAAGAACATGAAACTCCCGATAAATTTCAAGCAGAATGGGATAAATTTAAACTCTGGCCATTGATAATGAAAAATACTGAAACAGTAGAAAGGGCATATTCCATGGCTTCTTATCCTGCTGAAGGTAGAGAAATAATGTTAAATGTACGTATTGCTACACCCCCTTTTGATAGAGTTAAAGGTGGATGGATGGATGTAAATCCGGGAGTAGCCTCTTCTTATATATTCAATCAAAAACAAGGAGATAAAGTAACCATTTCAGGCCCATATGGTGAGTTTTTTATCAATGAATCTGATGCAGAAATGCTTTATGTTGGGGGTGGAGCAGGTATGGCACCCATGCGATCTCATTTATATCACTTATTTAAAACCTTAAAAACAGGTCGTAAGGTAACCTATTGGTATGGTGGTCGTTCTAAACGTGAATTGTTTTATTTGGATCATTTTTATCAATTAGAAAAAGATTTTCCAAATTTTAAATTCTATTTGGCATTATCAGAACCTATGGAAGAAGACAATTGGAAGGTGAAAACAGATATTAATGCAGAAGGAGATGGTTTTGTTGGGTTTGTACATAATGTAGTCATAGATAATTATTTAAATCTTCATGAAACACCTGAAGATATAGAATTATATTTCTGTGGACCACCATTAATGAATAAAGCTGTACAGAAGATGGGTGAAGATTTTGGCATTCCTGATGAGAATATTCGTTTCGATGACTTTGGTGGGTAACTAATATCGATAAAAGCTGGCAGTTATCATAAAAGTAAAATGATCTTATATAAGAAACCCGTCTATACATAATATTGACGGGTTTTATTATTTCAAATAATATTAAAAAGGCAAATATTGAAAAAATGAGTAGTAACTTTAAAGTGCTTAGCTAATGCCTTTTGAAGGGTCTTAGCAAATGTAATTTTATTTATAGCTATAATGCCCTATAATTGTATAATCAAATAGACAGTCTGCTAAAACTTGTCCGCCTCCAATATTATGAACTATCAAGTTCCTTTTACCTTTTTCTGATTTTTTATTAACTACAATTCCTATATGTGTTAATCCATTATCTAAACTCCAACTTACCACATCTCCAGGAATATAGTCATTCTTGTTTTGCGTAATTTGCTTTTCAGTTCCATTTCGTTTGAAAAAAGTCATTAAATTTGGAACGCGTCTGTGGTCAATATTTTTATCTGTTGTTTTTAATCCCCAATTTTTAGGGTATTTACTAAAGTTTTTTTTCATATCCTCATGAACTAATTTTTGTAAGTCAATTCCTATTTTCCGATAGGCTCTAATGATTACATCTGTGCAAACCCCTTTGTCTGTAGGAATATCTCCATTTGGATAGTCAATTGAGAAATAACTTGGATCGTATGTCACTATTTGTTCAGTCAATTCTAAAGCACAATCTGATAAGCTCTTTTGTTGTGTTTCCACTTGAGTATAACAAAGATGGCTTACAATTAAAAAAAATATTAGCTGGACTTTTTTCATATTTTTGGTATTGCGGTGACCTCATAGAAGCCCCAATTTAGGGTTAAAAATAGTAATTTTAGGTTATTACAATTGTTTTAATGTAATTTTATTTTTCAATTTTTATTCTTCCAGTATATAAAAGTTTAAAATAATTAATTACTCCGGTATTTTTATGTTTTAACTCGTTCAATTTTAATGCGTCTTGAATTTCATTGAAATTACTATAGACGAGTTCATTTATCCCCAATGTGATTTTTCTATTTTTGTTGATAAGATATATCTTACAAGTAGCTCCGTTCGTACTATATAATTGAGTTTTCACTTGTCCAGCACATTCATTGAGAAAAATTGTTGTCCCGTAAGGATTAAAAATGGAGTACCAAGTCAGTCTGTTTTCGTCTTCCTTAATAGTTATATATTTTAATTCCTTAATCGATAAGAAAATAACTAATATTATTACCACGAAGAACAATGCGAGTAAAATTCATAGAGGTCCTAGTTTATTGTTTAGTAAATCCTGGATGACAAAAACTAGCATTCTAAAAATCCCAACTGAACATATAAGTAGAAATATATGCAGTATTAAGTATTGGATTTTGAATTTGGACTTTATCATTTTTCAAACAATTTACTAATGAGAGACTAGGAAGAAACCTTTTTGATTACCAGTGTAAATAGTTTTTATTCATTTTTAGTTTGATTCATTCTATTTAACATTTGTTGCATGATCAATTCTAAAGGTATTTCACTGTCGCAAGCATGTCCTTCTCCACAGATAAAATTAATTTCAGCATCTGAGGTAGGATTTTTAGTGGTCTTTAAAAACTTATCAAAAAGTACCATCGAATTATTCAAGTAATAACTGTCTGCGGTACCCATCCATATATGTAGTTTTCCTTGTAACTTATGACCAATGATTCCCCAATTTCGAGAAAGATAAAGCCTGAGGTCAAATGCTTCCCACGCTTTAGCAATATCTTTATTGATAATTCCAGTATGAGGGTCAAACAGGGCTATTGGTAAATTTGTCAAACTATCTTTTGGACTAAATACTGCATTCCAACTTCCCCATTGCCCACCACTTGTAACATACGAATTTCCAGTTCCTAAAACGTTTTCTGCCCAAACTTCTGTTCTCAAAGTGTAACGAGGTTCACCATTAATGTCTCTCATTGCTGGTCTTTCTATTTCATGTCTATTTATAAAAACATTATCATCTTTATAAATATCAACCAACTCCATTTGTCTAAAATCCACAGGGTCTGCACAAGTTGACCAGGCACCATTAAAAAAATCAGGGTAAAAAATCTGTAATGCCAACGAAGACCAACCTCCTGTAGAAGTTCCAGTTAAAAATCGTGAATTTGAATTCCCTATACAGCGAAATCTTTTTTCAATGAAAGGAATAAATTCATAAATCAATGCATCACCATAGGGTCCGTTATTGGATGAATTGATTTGGTAGGAGTCGCCATAAGGTGATTTTGAATCTAGCAAGACAACTATCATTTGCGGCATATTTTTAGCAAGTAAATCCTTTTCTTTGATAATATTGTCATAATGTCTGCTACCAAATCCGCCAATAATTATTAATATCGGAAAATTTTTAGTTGAATCTGTATAATAGGTTTTGGGCAAAATGACTTGGCAATTCAACTCCATAGGTTGTTTCCAAAATTCCGATAATTTTTTGCTTTGAAAAGTTAAATATTTGTAATGTTTGCTATCTGTTGGTTCTTTAATTGTAGTAATTATTTTATTTATAGAAAAAGTAAATTGTTGTAACTTATCGGTTTCTATTATTTCTATAACCATAGGTTCACTATAATAATTATCAATTTCATTAATGTAAGAACTTGAATTTTCTACATCATATAAAACACTAACATACCATTTTCCGATTGGTAATTTTGCTATTTCATTGATTGGAAAACCAAATAGTTCATCTTTAAACGTTAATTTTGAATGGCCATTCCAGTTCTTAATATCAACACCAAAAACGGGATCCATTTTTAAATCAGGATATTGAATACCATTAAATAAGTCTTGAGGTTTTTCTTTATTGAAAATAAGAAACAACCTTCCTTTGCTTGGAATAACTTGATCTTTTTCTAAGTCAGTTTGAACGACAATCTCTATATTCAAATCTTGAGAGAAAAGATTCAAATTCATAGTAAAAAGTAAAATAAAAACTAAAATTTTATGCATTTCTTTTTGTTTAGTGGACTAAAGTTCTTATATGATTATAGGCTAGTCTTCTGCTAACTTATGTCATTTGATATTAAATATACTGGTTTTAATTGAAGTATTAAAGGATGCATGAATTATATACAACTTAAGTTTATGTTATATAAATTTAGACAATTAAAAAGAAAGTACTTTTAGTGGGCTAGTTAAGTATTGCCAAAAAATTAAAAAAATGTAGATAAAAGTATGATTTTAGAGCTTTATACAGTAAATTCATCTTTTAACTTTATTCAAATAGACAATAATTCTTGTTTTGATCACCTAAATACATCATTAGTTTTGGGCAGAATCCAAGAATAACGCATTGTTTTCCCCATAGTAAAACTTTCAACAAAATTCTCGCTTATTTAACGTTCTAGATTAGTCAACATATCATTCAGCTTTAGCCTGTTGGCAAGCCGAACGCTTAGTTGTTGTAAAACGTTATTTATTTATGATGTTATTTATATTCACAATATCAACTAATTCATATATCATCATTTTTCCATCTCTATTTTTCACAATAATTCCTTTTGCTTCTAAATCGGTCAAATCTCTACTAGCAGTTTGTCTAACAATATTATGTCTTTTTGAGTATATTGGAACGGTTATTTTTGCTTTTGGTTTGATATATAAATAACCAAGTAAATTGGCTTGACGTTTATTAAAACCTTTTTGAGTTAGCTCATATATTATTTCAGAGGTTTTTTGTCTTTCTTCCCTCTTTCTATCATGATATGTTACTAAACTTTGAAAAGCGACTCTTTAGCTTTTCATCGAATACATTATAAAGTAAGTTAAGTCATTGTCGTCATTTTCTGTTTGTAATAATGCTTTGTCATAACTTGTTCGTGATTTCAAAATCGATTTCAAAATCGATATATGTTTTAATAAAGTATAACCTTTCTTAATTAGATACCAATAAAAAAGTGCTCTCGCAGTTCGTCTATTACCATCCCCAAATGGATGAATGTATCCTATCGTGAGGTGAAGTATAGAAGCTTTTATAATTGGGTGATAAAAGTCGTTTTCTACATTAATGAAACCCGTTAGTTGTTCTATTAAATCATTCACTTCGGAATGGTTTGGGGCAATAAAAGCAATTTCCCCGTCAATATGGTCTTTAACGTATATTTAAAGCAACAACTATTTATTCAACGATTGAATTTTAGAAATAGCAATTTCTGCGGCTTTAATAAATACTGGCATAGTCGGAGCCGATGTCAGCAAGGGATGCGTTCCAATTTGAAGTGAAATAAGTTCATATACCGTGAGTTCATTTTGGATAGCAAGCCCAAGAGTATTTATTATTTCACCTGAAGATTTTCCGCCCCAAATTTCTGCACCTAAAATAGAACCGTCTGAAGGGCTAACATATAATTTTGCCGTTAATAATGATGAATCTTTTATTGCTTTAGGATGCCGGTCAGGAGCTGTAAATTGAGCAATAATAAATTGGATATTGGCCATTATTGCATTTTTTTCATTTAAACCTACCGAAGCCATTGACAATCCATTTATTTCAGTAGAAAAGATACCTATGGTGCCCATAAAACTGTTCTTAATTGTTACGCCGTAAAGATTATAACCTATTACTCGCGCTTCGGCAGTAGCAGTGGAAGCTAACATAATATTATCACTCCTTCCGGTTAAAAAGCCTATTGTTTGCGAGCAATCTCCTACAGCATAAATGTCTTTTTCTACTGAACGCCCATAGTTATCAACATGTATAGCACCCATTTTGTTTAACTGTAATCCCGCATTTTTAGCAAGTTCGGTATTGGGTTTATAACCCACAGAAAAGATTACAACATCTGTTTTAATATCCTTGTTATTATTTAATTGAACAGCCGTAACACAGCCATATTCCCCGATAACTTTTTCAACCAAGGTGGAGGTGTAAACATTTATGTTTGCTTTTTTGAGTTGTTCGGTTGCTATTTTACTAAGATCATACGAAAAAGCTTTTGAGAAACAGAACGCTTCACTTTCAATTAAACTGACGTTTTTATCTGTGTTTTTTGCTAATTGCTCCGCAACTTCTGCACCTATAAAACCACCGCCGACAACAACAATGTTTTTTTTGTCTTTAAGCGTGTTAATTAAATTCTCAATATATTCAAAATCCTTTTTGATATAAAACACATTTTTTAAATCAAAGCCAGGAATAAAATCGGCAATTACCACCTTGGAACCTGTTGCAAATACAAGTTTATCGAACATGATGGTATCACCCGACTGCGTTCCAAGTTTTTTCTGTTTAATATCAACATCAATCACAGGATCCGTCATAACTTCACCACCTAGGTCAATAAATTCTGTTGAACCCATGGCATTTTGGCTTACTGAGTCCAAATCGTGAAAAACATAAGGAATGCCACACGGAACTAAACCTTTTTCATTTTCCTGAATCATTAATATTGATTTGTCGGGAAACTGTTTTTTTGCAATTATTCCTGTTACGATACCGGCAGGACCTGCCCCAATGATTATTACATCATAATTTTTCATTTTATTTCTCCTTTAAATTGTAATTACTCTATTTATTTAAGCAATTTTTTATGTTGGGTAATGTCAGTTTTTCTAAAACATCCGTTTAAATTTATCTATATGCAAATTTAAGCTGATTTACTGAATTTTTTATAAAAATAAAGGATAAATAACTCAAATGTTTGCAGGTGTTACAAGTCTTTATTTGACCCCATATTTTGCCAATTACTGTAATAACAAACAATACAAATATTCTTAGATATGCAATCAACATTTTTTTATCGAGAATATTTGTTAATCTCCTAAGATTGTATGTAGTAAAGGTAAGTCCCACATCGACTTTTGCTCTTTGGATATATTTTTTTGTGATAATATAACTAAAACCCTAAGGATGTTCCACAATAGCCCGATGCTTTCGGTAGTATTCTTTATTTTGTTGATATTCACTTCGCTGTATCGGTTTACTATATTTAGCTTTTGAGCCTTGCTCTTTCACAGGACAAACTAAGCAAGATTTGGCATTGAGCAAGCCAATAAAGTCATGCACATGGCAGCCACTGCGTATAATATTAAGAAATACCTAAAATTTACCAAAAAAACTGTAGAAACCAACAAGCAAAGACTTGCTTTTTACTTATATCAACTAAAACAGGTCATCATACTTCAAATAAGTACTATTAAGCAACTTGAAAAAATACAATTTATCTAAATTTGAAGATAGCATCTATTCTAAAAATGGCTTAAATCAAACTCCTGTACTGATTATAGATCTCTTGTGCAACGATTACTTGTGTTAACCATTTTATTTTTTATTGAATTTAGTAAAATCTATTTCTTGGTTTAAAAATTCCAAATCGATAAAGTAATTTTCGTTATCAATTTTCTCAGGAAAATATATACTTACATAATCTTTAATTCTAAGTTTAATCTCTACTACAGTCTTGTCTATTTCGACTATTTTAGAATATTTAGCTAAAATTTTATCACCCTTTTTGTGTTCGCATACAATTTTACTTCTTTTAACATCAACTAAATCAACTCTATTAGAATCTTTATTTGCCCATTCGAAAAAATTTTCAGCTTCATTAGTCATTGAGTAATTTGCTGAGTTTCTATCTATTTGAGTATCATAATTTATAACAATACAGTCATCAGTATTAATTTTTATTTCAACCCAATTTTCTTTAACATTTTTTAAAAACTCTAATTCATTATTTTTTTGCCAGCGATTGAATTGTTTTAGAGAATTTTTACTGTAATAAAACATTAAAATTAATGCAAACAATGCAATTAATATGTAAATCCAGGTCATTTTGATTTTATTGTGGCCAACGGGAGTTCGTGTAATAACTCTGTTTAATTTAGGTTAAAAGTAGAAAAAATATTTGATTGCGATTATTACCTTGAATATGATCGATCTTTTGGTTATTTGTTATACCTAAAGATAATCAATACTGCTGTAAATCAGAAGTTTAGTTGTTATTGAATATTAACGATTGAAGGGTAGGAAATAGATTATTAAAATTGAGATAGGTTAATGCACGGTCTGACGTTTGGGCTATGATTCCGTTGCGAGTAAAATTCCGATGACACGCTTTTGCGTGGAAGGAATTTTCCGAAGTAGGAATCTAGCCGAGTAAATTTACATAAACTTTTGAATTTAAGACCAAACCCAGCAATAAATTATATACTTTAGGGATAGTTTTTCTTAATATTATTAATTTTATCGTTCAATTCTTTTAATTTTTTAATTAGATTCTCAAACGACTCCGTTTCTCCGTAAAACATACTTTCTTTCATAGCCAAATAGTCTTTTTCATATTCATCAATAACTTCAGCTGGTGGAATGAAATTTAATGTTTTATACTTATGTGTATCATAATCTACCCACGAAACTTTAGTTAGTTTATTTCGATGATCTATAATTGTATCGTACAATTCTTTGTCTTCTATAGCTTTTTCCAGATATTCAGTGTCCATAAGTCTAGAAATGTCATACAAGTGTCTTGTCATTCGCTCACTTCTTATTTTTCTGTTTTTTGGTTTTTGAAATTCTTCATGTAATAAAAACATTTTTTCAATCAAAGTTCTGGTCGGCGTAACAGTAGGTATAATTACCGGTTTGTCAATAAAATTTTGATCTGGATAAATTTCACTTATTACGGATGATAATTCTTTATTTTCATATGGCTCAATTAGTGATCGCGAACTAATTTCAATCAAAATTCTCGGTTGAAGATAGTCCTGTTTTTCTACTAATGAATTGTACCTTAACTCTAAAGCTAATGGGTCTGTGTCAGATTCTTCAAATTCTGTCACACTTAATTTAAACTCACTTACTCCGTTGTCTAAAAGAGCTTTTTTAAGGATTTCGGGAAACTTTTCGTCGACATATTTACAAGAAGCTTTTCTTAAGTTTTTGACTTGGCTTCGAGTCAAATCACCTTTAAAATCAAAAAAAGATCTATCTATTGCTAAATCAATATCTTCCGAAAATCTTTCTATTATTCCCCAAGCTTTACTTAAGGAAGTTCCTCCCTTGAAAACTAGATGTTTGGCTATTTCTGTTGAGAATATGGCTTGTAGTGCTATCATAACCCATAAATCTTTTTCTACAGCTACAGGCAGTAATCCAGTTTCTGAGCTTACTTGGTTTATAGCAATTCTTCTATCTTCTTCGGATAGTTTAAACCATTCTTCCATAATTTATAATTTAATCAATTCCTTAATTATTTTTGCAATCCATTGTGGTGCCAGTTTAACATCGTGTATTACTAGCTCTTTATCAACAGTAAATAATAACTGTTCTATTTTTTCTTTAATTTTTGAGCTTATATTTTCTTGTCCTAATTCTTTTAGGGCTTGGATGATTAGTATAATTTTTTCACTTTTCACTGAAAGTAATTTAGGGGAAGCTTTTTTAAATTTTATACTACCATTATTGATTTTAATTGATCTTGAAGAGCCATCGGTTAGATATACGATGTTCATTGGAACTTGTGTAGATAATCCTAGCTTATTAAGAGCTTGAATACCTGTAGGGATTATTCTAGCTTTATCTCTTTTCGCGATTGCAATAGCAATTTCCTCAATAGTTGGATATAAAACACCAAATGAAGGATGCTTTTTAGGATATAAATAAATTCCATGAGCTAACCGTAAAAGGAATTTGTCGTCTTCTAATCTATTTAAAGCTTGTCTTATGGCAGTAGAAGGTCCGATTTTTGAAAAATCAGACGGGAAAAAAATTTTACCAGTTTTATAATTGGTAATAGTCTTTTTTACTTGTTTTTCAATAGATATAGCCATTTTTTAAAATTAAATCTGTCACAAATATAGTAAATAATTGTGACAAAATAATTATTGGATGTAGCTATAAGGAAGAGTTTAATTATAACACTAAATATTAGTATTAGTACTGTTTTTTTTTGACAAAGTCAAGTATGTTTTGTAGATGATTTCACTGAATTATCCCTAACGTGAGTTCGTGTAATAACACCGTTTAATTTAGGTTAAAAGTAGCAAAATTAGTTGAATGTTTTTTGTTTTTCAAAAAACAACTTAAAATGATTAGAAATGCCTGTGATTTGCTATAAAAAGTCGAAAAACCGTCTAAAATTGAAGATAAATAAGCTTTTATCTTGCCCATTAAGGTTTTAAAATCAAAAATAGACATAAGTCTCCTAAGATTGTAACCTGTAAAAATCAAGTAAACTTCACCAAGCACTTTTTCTTTAGATTTAGTGAGTGTATACTCAAAATGCTCCCGAGGCCTCGGGATCTTTTTAGTGTTCCAAACTGATGTTCTATTATTTGTTGTCTTTGTCTATAATAGTTGGGGTTTGCTTGTACTCGTTGCTTGTTTCGCTCCACATACTGATGGTATTCTGATCGTTCGATATATCTTCCTCTAATGCTTTTTGTACAAAGGTCTTTTACTTGGCATTGCTGACAGGCTTTTGTTTTATAGTGTTTTACTTGGTATGATTTTTTTGCCGATGCATCAAGTTTCTTATTGTAC
>DEIV01000131.1 GCA_002352665.1 Flavobacteriaceae bacterium UBA2765 | reverse complement strand
TGGGTTACAACCCAATTTTAGAATAAAAAAATTCCTATTTAGATTTATAATATTACCGAGCAATTGGATAACAATCGGTCGACAAAAAATACTATCCATCTATGGTCAAATACATTATAAAACCTAATAAAAAAACCGTTCAACAGATCTAAAACCTAAGGGTTAATGAAATTTTTATGTCCAAAAAGTTAAAACAAGTGGTACAAACAGTAGAAATCATTTTTTTTAATTGAAATCAAGATTCTACTCTAAGAAAATTTAAAAATACCAAGAGCAAAAATGAAATCTGCCTAAATTTCAAGAAAATAAACACAATTCTTTGAGACTTACGGATTTTAGGAGCTATCGGGATCAATTAGTGCTTTTCATAGGAGCCATTGTTAGCTGCTTTTATTTAATATTTTTATTAATTCTTCAATTTGACTAATCGGCATTTTGACAACAGATTCAATTTCGGTTTTTCCGTTTCCTATAATTAATACTCCTTTTTTATCTTCCTCATATCCAATCGGCTTGATTCCGTAATTTATTATTTCCGGATTTATAGATCTTTTTCCATCAATAAACCATCTATAATTTGCCTCATAGTTTACTTTTGGAATATCAAATTCAATCATTTCTTTACCGTATGTATTCCATAAAGAAATTCGAAGAAGATAAAAACCAATAAGTCCAAATAAGAATAGTCCTATCAAGTATCCAATGTGAAATTGTTTTCCCATTGACAATGAGAGAAAAATTCCCATTATTGGCAGAGCAAATGAAACAAAAGAGAAAAAGAACATTATTCCTCTCACAATAAGCGGTGACTTTTTCACATTAAGAGTTAATATGTTTCCATCTAGATGATATTGTTTCATATTTGGTAATTGCAGCTAACGTTTATGTGTAAGAATAGTTGCGAGTCTCGCACAACTAAAATAGCAAAAGGAAACCGAACCATAGGGAAATCGGTAGGATTTTCCATGTAGGCGAGAACAAGCAATTAATTTTACGGTGTTGTGCTTATTGTTTTTTTTAATTTCCAGTCTTATTATTTTACTTTACAATCAGGTATTCTATTCCAAATCACCGTTCTCTTTTAGAAATTTAAATATTTTTTTATCAACTTCTGATATAATGTCCAAATCTTCAAAATTTAACCATTTTATTTCTTCTATTTCACTATTTGCTTTTAAAGCACCTGAATATTTTGCTTTATAACAAGTCATTTTCACTATTATTCCTTTTTTTTGCCCGTCAGATTGAGCCTTAAAAGTTCCAACATATTGCATTGATTTCGGAATTATATCAACACTCAGTTCTTCCGATATTTCTCGAATTAATGTTTGCTCGTCCGTTTCCCCTAATTCTCTTTTTCCGCCTGGAATATAGTATTTGTCTTTTCCTTTTGATTTTGTACTTAGAATTTTTCCGTTTTCTATTTGTATAAATGCAATTTTGTCAACTTCTTTCATTATTTTCCTTTTTTCACATTAAGCAAAAGTAAATTATTAATTTTATACGACTGGCAACTGTATTTATTTTTTCCGATTATGAAATGCAGTCAGAATTTTTTCTTTTTCAGGTTCCGACAAGCCATAATCAACAATTAGTTCTGGCCGGAATGGTCGCATATCATTATCTATCTTTAAAAACCATTGAATCAAATATTCACTCATTTCAAGTCCAATTCCTTCACAACCCATTGAGTAATATACTTTAAATTCATTATCGTTTATTGAATTTATAATTAAATTGGTTTTTTTATCAAAACTATTGCTTCTAATTAATCCTTCATAGCCTATTGCTTTAACAGTTCCATTTGGATATTTTGTCAAATTCAAGAGTTCACTATCGGTTGCATTATTTATAATCCAAAGTCTTGCTTTCGCATACTTTTCCATTGACCTTCCATTTGGTCCAGTTCCGCCTGTATAAGCAATATCTCTAGCTATTAAAACAGAATCTTTTAACGATTCTGAAACACCATTCCAATTATGAAACCAACTTTTTTCATAAAATGAGGATAACACAATAACAATTCCAATACCGACTATGGTCAAAATTGGTAATAAAATCGTGAATCGATTTCGTTTGTTGTTATTTCTTCGTTTTATCATATTACCGCCAACGGGAGACTTCGCAGCAAACCCTAAATTAGTGTTAAAAATAACAAATTTAGGATTACATAAGAAGTTCAAATCTAATTTTTTAATAGATAGACCTTTACAGAATAATAATCATATTCCGATGCATCGGGACTGGAGACTACCTCTTAGGTGTGTATCACATATAAGATAAGGGGTTTTATAAAGCTAGCATTGAATTATTGATTACGCGAAAAGCGTAACCAACAATTCAAGACTAAAAATAATATCATGAATTAAAAAAAGAAAAATATTGTATATTTACCCTAAGGCTTGGGAAAATACTTTACATAGGGTCGTTGTTAGCCTTGTGTTATTTTTCTTTTAAACGGGCAATCTCTTTTTTAATACTGTCTGCAATTTTTAATGCAAATACTAAAGTAGTCTCATGAATTTCTAACAACGAGGCTTTAGAGTTTCTTCCCTCTTCGATGTAGTAAAGTGCATTAGTATCAGATAGCAATTTTTCATATGATGTCTTATTCATTATTATTCCAGTAGAATCAAACCCAAAATATTGCCCTATTTTAAGTTTTAAAGACTTATAATGGTTTAAGCTTTCATGATTATTTTCCAATTCTTTTAAGGATTTATATTCAAATTCATAAAGTCTGTTTATTTCATCTCTTAAGGATTCATTGGAAATAATAGATAAACCTTTTACTTTGGCTTCTTGAAAATGTGAATCGTGCAAAACGATTATCCAATCAAATCTAGTTATTCGATTTAAATAATCAATAAGAGCTTTACTTTTTTCTTTTTTATTAATTAAATGAACAAGCAATAAACTATCATTTCTTATGGTATTTTTGTAGCCACTAATATTAAAGTTTAAATCAATTGTGTCTTTAAGAATATCATTTCTAATTCCATCTAGAACATCAATTTCAACTAGTTTTTGTTTTCTAAATTCATTTAGGTTGTTTAATTGAACTGCAATCAAAATTCCAATAACTACCAGTACTATTTCACCAATAGCATAAATCAGATATTTACTGAATTTATATTCTGTGAGTAATCTTTGTCAAATTTTTCTAAAGAACTTTATCATCGGTTTAATGGTTAGTCATAATGAAGGCTAACAGTCTCGGCTATGAGTAGCTGAGGACTTTCTGTCCTAGCTTTTAGGTTTCGCATTGACCTTTGCTTTTAAATTTATACTTTCGTTTTATCACTTTCGTCCCAATAGCTATCGGTATCAGCTAGTGCTTTTCATAGGACACAATATTGGCGGTAGTTTATATTAAATAACCACCATCAATTACTTTTATTCAATACCATACATCTACACGGTATATAACATTAAGGAATGTTGCTTCCCTCGCAAGTCTATCTCACCAATCTCCCTTGGTTTAAATACATTAGGTAAAGACCCTAATCCAACAATCAGGTTCTTAGAAATTAAAATATTTACACCTAGTTCATTGCATTTGGACTGAATACGTGCTGCAGTATTTAGTACATCACCTGAATACGCAATGTCTCTCTTTACGACACCTATTTCACCGACCATAACAAAACCAAAGTGTAATCCAGCTTTAAATTCAGGGACAATACCATCAAAGTTTTCCCTATAATAGGAAGCATTATCTAATAATCGCTTCTGTATATCAAAGAAGCATTGCAGGCAATTAGCATTCAATATTCCAGTATTTTTTTTCCAACTTATTACTATCTCATCACCTACATACTGATAGATTTCTCCCTTTGATTTCAAAATATCTGGAGTAGCATCTCTAAAAACGTCTTTGAGGAAATTGAAGTATCTGCCTTCTCCTAATTGTTCTGCGATGGTTGTTGCACCGCGAAGGTCTAAAAACATAAAAATGCGCTCTTCCCGTTTCGGATGGAAGTACTTTCCAAGTAAGAAGGACACGAATACGCCTGGTCCGTATTTATCATTTACCAACAATGCAATTAGTGAAAAAATGACCATCATAAGCCAAGCAAAATAGTTTAGAATAAATGGAAGTGACGTTAGCATCGACCATACTGCTGTCGATGAATGTGAGTGAATAAGTGAATTGTTCGACTGAGTTTCTGGAGAGAATAGATCGCCTAATATATACACCAGTAAGAAAAGAACCGTATATGACCAAAAAATATTTAGCATTGACCAACCATAGGATTTGGTTCTTAGCCAGTTTTCCCAAAAAAATACAATTAGGCTTCCACCGAGGAGTCCAGCAATAATTCCAGTAAATATACTACCCTTTAAAAAAGTAACTGGATTCAGATTTGAAAGATCAAAGTTAAAATCGACTAATGTTGTATATCCTAAAAAAAACTGAAAAACCGAAAACAGGGTCCAGAATAAAGTGATCCAAATTATTTTTTCAATTTGACCTTTGACCTTGTATTTGTGTGATCTAGCTTCCATTTTTCTTGAGCTTTTCAAAGGTATTTAGTAATTTCAGCTAATGATTTAAAGTATTATTTACTTGAATTTCAAAATTGACATATTACTTTTTTTAATTCTGACTAACGTCAAATTT
>DEIV01000010.1 GCA_002352665.1 Flavobacteriaceae bacterium UBA2765 | reverse complement strand
AACTAATACCTCATTTAGATAAAAAAATCAACGTTTTAAAAAATAAAGGAGAGTATAAATGAAAAATATATATATTATCATAATTATATCTCTTATTAGTTTTTTAGTTTCTTGCACTCATAAAGGGAAAGTAAATAAATTAACTCAAAAAAATACAGAAATGAAAGGAAAAAATAATAAACAAAAAGATTATCATGTATTTTATCGATTTGGTATGTTTCCTTCTGAAATTTTAATAAACAATGTTATTTGTGAAATTGGGAATATGCCTGGTCCTGCAGAGATAAATCACTATATTTTAAAAAAGGGAAAACAATTAGTTAAAATTAAAATCTATCATCCTTTTTATGAAAATGATGGTTTGATTCACGGTAACGAGGTAGATTATTTTAATAAAGAACTATCAATTCAAAATATTATTGAAGAAAATGACGATGTTAAAGTCGAACTTATTAAAAAATTTAGCTTCCCAAAAATAGATCGACCCGTACCTTATATAGAACACACTTGGGAGTTTGAAGCAGAATTGCCTTTTGATTTAGTGGGATGGGAGAATTCCGAAGATTTAAGCAAGTTGGATAGAGATATATTAGAAGAAAAAGTACTCCAAAAATTTAATCAACTTCGAAACTTATTAAATTCAGGCAATGGAGCGGGTTTTGTTAAAGAATTAGCTTTTGCCAATAAAGAATATTTTATAGCAAATTATTTTACCCCAGATCAACAAAAAGAATATACAAATAATCTTATTGAAGCCTATAGCGAACATAAAGGCATTATGCCACCTATAGAAAACTATCGTATGCGTATTTTGGGAGACGGAAAAGTTGTAGCTCTTGAAAACTTAGGAAAATATAAAGGACAAGGTGTACTTACTGCAGAAGCAAAAAATAGTGATACATTATTTCAAAACTATGTAATGTTACATATACCAAATGGTTCTACAAATTTTGAAATCGTTAGAATCAATTCTCAAATGGCTTCGGTAGAAGAAGAATAATCCAAGTCTTTATTTTGAGGTAATAATAGATGATTTAGATTGCTAATCTTGGTTAGCAATTACGCTATCTAATAGTAAATTGGAGATTAATTATGAATTATCAATTACTTTTACAGCAAAGATTCTACTCGTAGCTAAAGGCAGTAAAGATGGAGACAATACCAAAGCAGCCACTATTTTTGAATATACACTACAAGCCAAACCTTTTTTAGCCCTAAACCATACCTATAAATTTGATGATAAAGTATTAGAACACATAAAAGAAATAAAAAAGTTTAAGCTTAAAGTGAAAACCACAGGAGAGATTAATTACGACTTTAATATAAAATACCATAGTATAAGTAAAAAATTTACATTAAACAATAATGCCAAAGACCAAAAAGGAGGTGGTGAAGTAGCCCTTATAGATGGTAATATTATACAATCACAAGGGGCAATTAAACTTACTATTGATATTGGAGGTTCAGTTGAACTTGAAGAAGAGTTTAATATGTTTTGGAAATTAATTTCGATAAAAACCTCCCTTGATGCCGAAGGAGAATTACATGTAATCTCTGCTATAGGTTCCATTCGTAAATTTGGTATAGATGCAGCTAAAGGGCCTTATATAGAAGATACTCTCTTTTTTGATGGGGTTAAGGGGACGTATTTTCAGAAGGTTGTAGGTAAAATTGGAGGTGAAAGAGGATTAAAACATGACACCAATCCGAAAAACGAAAGAGTAGCATTTACCTTATTTGAACCTAAGACCACCAATTTAGGAAGAAGTCATATTTTTGAAATGTTTAATCCTATACCAAAATGAAAAAAATACTAATCCTAAGCATATTGTCTATTAGTCTTATGGCTTGTGGACAGAAAAAACAAATAAAAAAAGATATGAAAACTAGACCAATAGTACAATTATATGCTCATGCTAAAAAATTGAATTATAAAAGTGAACCTATTTATGTAATGAAAGCTCAGCAAAGTGGTTGTTTTTATGAAATATATGTCAATGATATATTAGTTTCTAAATTATATGAAAATGTAACCAGAATAGGTAATATTGTGGATCTTAATGATGTTATTTTAAAAAGTGGTACGCAAAAAGTAACTGTAAAATTATACCCTCCAACAGGTGCAAATGGTAAGCTTTTTAAAAATTTATATAAAAATACCAGTTTTGAGTTAGAGATTAGACGATATAACAAAAAAAAGAAAGGAAATGAGGTTAGTATAAAAAAATATTTCGCCCCCACTACCACTGGGAAAAAGGATGATCCATTTAAATTTGCGGACACACCTTATTTTGAGGATACCTTTACTTTTGAAGCCGAAGTACCCTATACCCTAAAAGGTTGGAGCGAAAGTCAAGATTTAACTCAAATGGATAAAGAGGTATTAGAACAAGAAGTATTGGCTTTTTATGCCGAATATGATAAGGTGATACAAAATCAAGACGAAGAAAAATGGGTAGCAATGGTGAGTAATGCAGAACAAGAATATTTTAAGTCTGTTGCATATAATAATATTGATAATACAGATATTAAAGGTCGAATTGAAGAATATTCAAATTTTATGGATAGCGAACTTATAAAGTCATACCCATTAGATAAATATAAGCTGGTTTTATGGGGAGATGGTAAGGTAGTAACTTTAAGAAGCTTGGAATTCCCTGGTGAATCTGCTTACACTTTTGGAAGAATGATAGATAGTAATGGGGAAAGAGTTGAAACTAGATCTTCAAGATATTTATACCTCCATAAACCTAGAGGGAGTTCTAAATTTGAGATTATACGTTTATAAAACGAAGTCTATCTATTTTTTTAGAGTTGTTATGGTTTTGTTTTTTGTAAAGGTTTTAAAAAATATAAAAGAAATAAAAAAGTTTAAGCTTAAAGTGAAAACCACAGGAGAGATTAATTACGACTTTAATATAAAATACCATAGTATAAGTAAAAAATTTACGTTAAATAATAATGCCAAAGACCAAAAAGGAGGTGGTGAAGTAGCCCTTATAGATGGTAATATTATACAATCGCAAGGGGCTATTAGACTTGAAATAAATGCTGAAGGTTCGGTAGCTCTAAAAAATGAAGATTTTAAGCATAAGACTATAAAAGAAGTCTTTAATATGGAGCAAGCTTATATGCTTTACCCCAAGGTGGATGCTACAAAAACAAAAGGAAACGAAATTAAAAATATTTCTGGGCAAAATATTGATTTTGAATACGGTGTGCATGGTAAAGATAGTATCGATTTGAATTTAAACTATCTTTACAACAAAAATTTTGACACTCAGGCTGCAGATTGGATAGATGATGTACTTGATAAACTTTGGCTTACCCGTTATGTGTTTAACACCAATAATGTAGCCCAATCTTATTTTGTACCTGTTGCTACCTGTAGGTATCCTAACCAAATGGTAAAAGTAGATGTATACCCAGATTTTAGATGGCGGATAAAATTTAAATTTTCAAGTGAAAAACTACATGTAAAAAGAGAATCTCATTTTAATAAAAGAGGGCAGGAAAAAATCTCTAGACAAGCCCATTGGAAAAAGTTTACATTAGGTGATAGAGAATATAAATTTTCTGTAGATACTGCCTTTTGGTATAATGATAAAAAAAACCAAATAACATTAAAACGTATTCCCTTAGAAAATGAATTAAAACTTTTAATCTGGGCATTTAAGATAGCACGAAAACTAACTTTTAGTGATGAAACAGACAATTTTAAAAAGCATTATGCTAAAAAACCAAAAAAAAATGAAAGTACTGCCATTACCATTACCGTTGGTGTACCAACTATAGAAGGTGTTGTACATGGAGGTTATACCTATGGCGAAAAACAAAAGCATAGTGTAGGTTTACAACATAAATATGGTGTAGCATTACAGTGGACAATAACTGGTTCTTTAAACTTACTGTATTTTGCTAAATATTTAGGTCCTGCGGGTGCAGCGGTAACGGGTATAAAAAAGGTAGTACAAAAACTACAGTGGCTATCGAATAATAAATTAAATATAGATTTTGGTATTGACTTGTTTGCCAGTCTTGATATTAATACTAGAGGTAGCTATACTACCCACACCATTGACCCAGATGCTGGTGAAGTAAAACTAAAACTTAGAGTTAAAATAGGTTTAAAAATTTATGTAAGTGCCGCAGCACAATTAGATGATGTAGTAATTTATGCAGGTTTGGAAGCGGGTTTGGAAGCATGGTTGAAAGTAGAGATTACTTATAATGCTAATATGGATAAACCCAAGTTAAAAGGTAAATTTGAAGGATTGTTTGCTAAGGCAAAAGGGGTGATAGGAACGAAGGATGAAGATAATAAGAAAAGAGAAATATCATTTTCTATTGCAGAGACTTTATTAGGCCCGGAAACCTTTATCTTAGCTCTTTAAAAATAATTAACAATGAAATATTTAGTAATACTTGCGTTGTTTGTTATCAATTTAGGTTGCGGTCAACAAAACAAAACAAAACAAATGAAAACAGAATTTACTCCATACCAACAACAATTGTACGATAATTTAGATGCTAATTGTAAGCAGAAAAAAATTAAATATAGTTTTGTTGTATTTTCAAGACTACCCTATCGTTTATTTATTAATGGTTTATTGGCAGGAGAACATAAAGTTCCAAACCCTGATAGAGAGTTAAACAGCAATACACATTATAGACTAGAAAATTATGTGTTAGGAAATGGAACTTATACCGCTAAAATAGAATTCTACCCTATGGGTAAAGACCGTGAAGAATTCCATGAAGATGGTTTAATTCATCCTGAAGATTTTGAAGATAGGAGAATAGATTTGTTACGTTGGGAGGAAATTGATGGGCAAAAAGAAAATATTTCATTGCATAAAGAATATCGTTTTACTATAAAAGAGCCCGTAGCTAATTTAGAACAAGAAATGGAGTTTACTATTTCAGATTTACCCTATCAAGTAAAGGGCTGGACAGAAAGCCAAGATTTACGAAAAATAGATAAAGAAGTTTTAGAAAAAGAAGTAGTAGCATATTATACATATTTAAGAGAGATATTAAATACTGGACAAAAGCATAAATATACTTATGAACTTCAGGTGACAAGAAACTTAGAAGCTTCTACTCTATCATATTCTAATAAAAAGGAATATGAAGAAGCTTTAAAGGATAATGCTACCAGAATAACCAAAGAAAAAATGTATCCACTAGAGGGTTATAGAATGGCTATAGAGGGGGATGGTAAACTTGTAACTCTTTACAAAACTGATAATGAATTTTTAAACTGGAGCGTATTAATGTATAATGATGGAGAGTATAGGCATTCTTTGGGAGTTAAATTACACAAACCAAAAGGTTCAGATATTTTCGAAATTATTACCAAATAAAATGAAAGGTATTGTGGTATTTTTGTTAAGTATCTGTTTTGTTTTAAATTCTTATGCTCAAGAAATTGTAATATTTCCAGATAATAACTTTAAAGAGGCATTGTTAAATCACAACCCAACCATTGATACAAATAAAGATGGTGAGATACAAGTAATTGAGGCAAATCTAATTACAGAACTAAATTTGCAATACAAAGATATTTCTTCTATAGAAGGTATTGAGGCTTTTACAGCTTTGACACATTTAAATTGTGGTTGGAATAATCTAACGTCTTGTGATTTAAGTGCTAATATATCTTTAATTAAAATTAACTTATATAACAATGGCCTTCAGACTTTAAATTTAAATAAAGCATTAAAAGCATTAGATTGTTCTTCAAACAACCTTAGAACAATAAATTTAACGAATAATACCGCTTTAGAAACTTTACTTTGTCATTACAATAATCTTGGAAATATCGACTTAAGCTCTAATATAGCATTAACAAAATTGGAATGTGGAGAAAATAACCTAAGTACATTAAATTTAAACTATAATATAGGTTTGACTTATTTGGAATGCTCTTCAAATCTACTTAGTACACTCAATATTAGTAGTATCTCTACTTTAACATTTTTAAATTGTTCTAGAAATAAACTTAGTACTCTTGATATAAGCAACAATACTGGTTTATTAGATTTTAATTGTTCTTATAATGAACTAAATAGAGTAGACACAAGTAACAATACTACTTTAACTAGATTTCATTGCTCATACAATAAACTTAACGAGATTGATGTCAGTAAAAATATTCTTTTAACTGATTTTGAATGTATGGGTAATAATCTTTTAACACTTGATGTTAGTAAGAATATAGCATTAATAAGATTGGGCTGTGATGGTAATAAACTTAGTGTTCTTGATGTAGATGATAATATAAAATTAGAACATTTAACTTTTAGTTGGAATAACCTTAAAATTATTAATGTAAGTCATAATGTAGCTTTGTCTACTCTATTTTGTCATTCTAACAAGATTACAAAGTTAGATATATCTAAAAATACAGCCCTAACTTCTTTAGATTGTAATACAAACAATCTTAGCAAGCTAAATGTAAATAACAATAAAGCTTTAAAACACTTAATTTGTGGATCGAATAACCTTAGTTCAATTGATGTAAGCACTAATAGGTATTTACAAAGCTTAAATATTAATGATAATTTAAAAATTAAATTTATCAATTTAAAAAATATAAATAGTGCTAATTTTTATATGAACCACTCTAATTTCACTAACCTTCCTAGCTTACAATCAATTTGTGTGGATAGATTAGATACTGAGTTAACAAAGCTTATTAGTAAAGATGTTAATCATCAAGTAATTTTCAAAACAAGCTGTAATAAATAACTACAAATAAGTTTATGACTAGACATAAAGCCAAGATTTACGAAAAATAGATAAAGAAGTTTTAGAAAAAGAAGTGGTGGCATATTATACATATTTAAGAGAGATATTAAATTTAGGTAAAAATCATAAATTAACAAAAGAACTTGAATTGACAAAAAACTTGGAAGCTGCAACAGTGTCTTATTTAAATAAAGAAGAGAAATTATAATAGAGCTAGCCAAACTGCTAATCGAATAGATCATAATTCTAGTATTCAATTGTGGAAATTAAAGAAAAAATGAGATTAATTAAAAAACACATAGGATTCTTTTTTTTGTTTTTATCATTACTAAGCTGTAATGCACAAGAAGATAAAGCAAATTCTTTTTTTCTACCTAGTAAGGACTCTAGCACTGGTATTGAAGTAAATGACCCAAAAGAAGTAGTTCATATTAAAAATAATATATATAAATATAATAACAAATTATACTTTGCCCAAAACTATTTTAAAAAACAAAATGTAAATAATGGGATAAAAGTAATAGAAAAAGGACTATTTTTAATTGACTCAACAGGCTCAGAATCAATTGATAATATATTAGATTTAAAAACATACAAACAGCTTCGAGAGTATAGCTTATATACTGATAAGAATAATGTATATTATTCAACGTCAAGTCTTGAATATGCAACACCTCCGGTTTTTATTTTAGAACTAAATCCATTAAAATTAAGAATTATAGATAAATCGGATGAATATATAAGTGATGATCAAAATGTATATTGTCTTCGTAATGGAAAAAAAATACTAACTAACCCAGAAAAGTTTAAAATTATAGAAATAGATGGGATAGTGTTTGGAATAGATTCAAAAAGAATTTATTCAATGTGTGAACCGATGTCTCCAAAGGATTTTATTGAAAATTTTGAAAACATTTCGTTGTCGGTTAAAGATTCTATAATCAGAGAATATATTAAATAAGAAAATAATATTAAAGGCAAATTTAATTATTATGTTTATAGTTATTTTATACATGGAGAATATCATCTTATGCTTTTTTTGATAGTCTTATGACATCTTGTTAAATATTTTTTAGATCAAGGCTATGTTGATGAAGAAAATTTGAACTTTAAATACTATTGATACTAAATTTTAGAATTGGCTATAAGGTTTTGGAAAAGTAATATATATATTGGTAATAAGATAGTTATACTGGAGATGGCAAGGAAAAAATATATGATATATGGATCTTTTTAGAAATATTTTTTTTGATTTCGCAATAACTAATTAATAATATTTAATAAAAGAATAACAATTATCTTGAATCAGATATATAGAACATATAAGGTAAAAAAAAGAGATACTATTTTTAGTATTGCCAATAATAATAATCTTGATTGCTATGAGCTTATTGATTACCATAATAAAAGAGCAGAAAATCATGAAAAAATTAAAGGTCGATTACCTGACTTTTTAAAAGAAGTTATTTTACCACCGGAAGGATATACACTAAAAAATGGAAAAGAAGTATGGACACTAGAAAATCTACAAGAACCAAATGTTTTACAAGAATCATATTTCGGAAAATTAAGGTTCAAACCATATAATAAAGACTTGAGTTATGGTGTTCTAAAAAAAATAAAAAATGGTGTAAAAGAAAATACAATAAAATATAATGTCAATATTCGGTTTTATCCTACAGATAAGTTTGGCATGCAGACCGTTTCAGTAAATATTATTAACTCAAAAATATTTATTAATGATCAGGAGCCGAGTTTAGTGGCAGATGAGTTAGCTGTAACTTGTACAGAAATTTTATATCCTATAGTGTTTCAATTAGATAAAAATGCCAATCTAATTGAAATACAAAATCATAAAGACATATTAAAAAGATGGCAAAAGCAAAAAAAAACTAAGCTAAAATATTATCAAGGTAAAACCGCTCAAGATTATATAAATTCATTTGAACAGACTATAAATGATAAAGGACTTTGTCTTTTTTATTTAAAAAACGATTGGTTTTACCACCTTTATTTTAATGAAATTTATAGTGTTTATGCAAATGATCTTTTAAAAGAAGATAAGGTTTTCTTTCCAATAATACCCAATACGAATCCCATAATGTTCAATGTAAAAAAGAGTGCAAATAAATTTATTAAAACTAATAAGATAAAAATAGATATAAAAGGTGCATGTTCCGATAATAGAAGTAAAGAAGAATTGGTAAATAAAATTTATTACCCTGCGTTTTATACAAAAAACAGACCAAGTGTAAAAGGAAATTACCGCTGCATGTATATTCTAAAACCTGATAACAATACAATTCAACACGCTTTTTTAGAAAGTTCATTAGAACTAAATTCATTAAAGCAGATCTCTATTTCTATTTCAGAAATTATAGATGATAAATAATTTAAAGCTAAATGACACAAAGGAGTAGTAAAAAATAGAAAAATGAGCGAAAAACACATTGTAGTACACGGAGCTATTTGCGAATGCCAACAAGGGTTTGTACCAGACATGCTAGATGTTACATCTCATCAATATGAATATGCTAACGATAAAAATGGGAGTAAAAAATTAATTGGAACAACACTAGAATTAGGAGTACCTTTTAAGAATAAAACTTTTGGGCAATGTAAATTACAACCAGCTGGAAGCAGCTATAAACCTTGTCAGCCGGCAATAACAGGTTGGGATGGTTTTTACAAAGATGTTATTTTAAAAAATGGAGGTAATATACTAGTAGAAGACAGCAAAGCGATATGTGCAATTGCAGGTTCACCATGTGTAAAGATTACTAACCATGGTCAAATTACGGAACCAAATCAGCAAAACATTAGTAATGCAGATGAAGATACACAAGCACAACTTAATCCTATGGTTAATCCAAATGATTTAGGGAGTTCAAAAAACTCTAATGAAGGTATAACTGAATCAGCAAAATAGAAAAACAATGGCAAAAGGTGTAAAAAGAATAATACTTGCAAAAGGACTATATTATCCAGACAAATCACAATCTAAAACTACTCAAGTTACCATAGCTGCTGATAAGAATGTTATATTTGAAGTTGATGAATGGATAAAAGGAACTCCTGAAGAAGTAAAAATGCAAAAAGTATATTGGTTACGACAAACTAATGATAGAAAGATTATAATGTTCAGAGATTTAGGGAAACAGTTACAATTTCAAATTAATAAAAAATTTTCCGGCTCCTATGCATATTATATAGAAGCCAGTTTATCCGGTAAAAGAGATTTTAAAAATGATGCTGGTATTTATGTGAATGGATACACCGAACCTCTTATTAAAGCCAGTGATTGGAGAAAAACTCCGACAGGTGCTGATATTAAAAACGGTACTCCAATTAGATATGGTGAACTCCTCTATATTTGGTTAGACACTGAAGGCTTAAATGGAAATAGAATAACCATTGAAGTATACAACCAGGCATTAGGAGCTGATCATTATATTGATAGATATACTAACGTATTAATAAGAGACGGAGAAGTAGCTTTTCAAATAGCTAATACCTCTAAATGGATTAGCAAAGTAGGTTGGAAAGAGGGAGTAGAAGAATTTTATATAAAAGCAAAAATTAATAATACCTACATAAAGGATCACTTAGGAGATGATAATCATGCCGTTTATCTGGGTGTAGAAAATAAAGAAATAAAACAAGAAGCAGGCGTAAGTGAAAATTTAACGCCTACAAAAGTATTTCAGGCTGAAATTAATGCTAAGCGTCATGAACCATGTAAGTTTGATGAAATAACTGTAACAACACCAATCGTTAAAGATGGTAAAACGCAAACAGAAACAACTACCGTCTTTAAAGACGGACAAACATTACAAAACAGTAAGGCAACTGATGAAAAAATAAACCGTACAGTTCATTTTAAGTTTAATGATTATAGCATTGCTCCGGATGCACAAACAATTCTAAATAACATATTAGGTTTTTTATTGGAGCATAAAGGTACTACAATGCAGATGAGTGGTTATGCTTGTGTTATTGGCCCTGAAGTTTATAATCAAAATCTTTCGCAAAAACGTAGCGATGCAGTAAAAAAATTTTTTACAGGTGGTGGTTTAGACAGCAGACGTATTAACAGTATAGGAAGAGGTGAATATAATATACAAAGCCCTGATGATTATGATCATCGTAATGAGAAGGTATATCAAGATGCTCGTAGAGTAGATATTTCATTTAATTTTCCAGGCCATACAGCCAATGCAGTAGTGTTTGAAACCATTGCACCAAGTAGTCCGAAAAATGTAATACTTGATATCCTTGGTTTTGAGGTAGATGATTGTTATAGAGATACCGAAAAGCACAAAAAAGAAGTGATAGTAAAATCGCCAGATGCCAAGGAGTTTAAAGGTTCAGGAACCCAATTAGAGTTTCCTATACAATCTACATTATCTAATTTTAATCCGGCACCTTTAAATTATATTTGGCCAAAAAACAATGTGCTACATAAGTTTGCAGATTCTGCAGCACTTTACAAAGTACATATACATAGTTGTAGGTATTATTCCTTAAAAAATAAACCAGCTTTATTAATTAAGGCTTATCCTGATATTAAGTGGGAAATAGCATTTGAATTAAAATTGGATGTTAAAAATTATTCTCATACCAATATGCCGTCTGAGTATAGAATATTTGAAAAACATCAAAAAATAGCACGCGAGGAGGGCTATAAAAGGTGGTTAATGAACAAGCAAGGAAAAGTACCTATGGTTATTGGTCTTGGACTTAAAGCCGAATGGAATGATAGTAAAAGAAAAGCAAATTTGACTAAAGAATGGGAACCTAAAACTAAGATATTAACTAAAACCCTTTCTAAATCAGTAGAATTAGTTCAAGAGGGAATTAATATTTGTCGAGGTGTGATGAAAGCAACTAGCTTACCCCTGACCTTTGATATTAGATATCCAAAAATTGAAGTAATAGCCTCTTGGTATTTACAAAATGAACCTGATCATGATAATAAAGTTGCAATGGTTGGAGAATTGAATTTTGGTGCAAAACCATTTATTGGTGCTAGCGTTACAATAGATCTTATAGCCGCTGCTATTACTGTTGCATCATATGCTACAACTGGAAGCCCTGCAATTTCTAAAATTATAGAAAGAATTAGAAGTGCTGGAAAAAAAGTTGGTGCTGAAATTGGAATTAATGCGGAGTTTTATGGTGAGTTAGAATTAATGTTTAAGGAGTTTAAATTCAATTCTCTTAAAGAAAGTGAAATGGGCCACATGCTTATTGGAGGTAAAATGGGTATGAAAGTAATTGCCGAAATTAAAGCGGGAAACAACCCTTGGTATACTAAAAAGAAACCAAAATTTGAGTTTTCTGCTCTTGCACGTGCCACTGGTGATGCATATTTTGGGGGTGATATAAAAATAGATAATGATAAGAATGGATTGTATTATGAGCCTACATTAAAATTTTCTGGTTTAGAAGTTATTTTAGAAGCTGAAGTTACAGTAGGATGGTTTTCAAATTCAGTAGAAAAAAAATACACCGACATAGTACCATCAAAAATAATTCAATTTGAAAAACAATATATAAACAAAAATGATGATGCAAATAAATAAACCTTATTTCGAGTTATATCCAAGTATCAACTGTTCAGGCGTAGTTTTAGTTGATGATGTGCCAGTATTTAAGTTTTTAGGAAAGGATACAAAAGATGGTCTAATGGATGGGCCTGTGCCCATTAATCATATACTATTAAACAGTGGAAAACACAAGGTTAGTGGAAAAATGTATCCTAGGTTTGGTAATAAAACGTTAATTGAAAATGATGGTATGAGTATAAATTTTAACGTTTCAGATTTCGATAATTGGAAAGAGACAAAACAAAAATTTATGCCTGAAATTAAAAGTCCTGATGCATATTTTGATCAAAATAATAAAATAACAAGTAAAATTAAAGGACTTACTTTTTTTGAAATAGGGACTGAAATAGAAATAGAACTTCCATTTGTTTTAGATGGATGGCAAAAATCAATAGACTTATCAAAAATCGATAATGATAAATTATTTCAAGAGGTCTTTAATAAATATGTAGAAGTTCATTCAATTATAAAATCACATAATGCCTCTAAATTTCTAAATATTTCAAAAGAAAAAGAAGATTTACAATCGCAAGCTTTTTATTTTGATGATAAAAGAAAAGAAGAGATAAGACAAAGTATTTTTAATTTATTTAATCAGAAATTAAAAATATTGCCAATTAATAAACAAGATTTGAAACTTGAATTATGGGGATATGGAAAATTAGTAACATTAGTGAGAAATGATGGCACATCTGCAATACAATTTGAAAGAGATATTGATAAAGGAAAACGCAATATAGAATTCGACATAAAACTACACATGCGCTCAAAGGAAAAAGGACTTACTATTATATAGACATAATGCATCGCAGAAAATTTATACGAAATACACTTTATATATCATCAGGTTTATTTATAAGTCATTCATTAATAGGTTGTAACAGCAACGTAATACAACTAAATGAAATAATTGGAAAGTCTGATGAAATCTTAACACCTTTCTCAAAAGAAGGAGATGATTTCTTTGCTTATTATATCCTGACAAAACAGAGTTTTATACATCCTAAAATAAAAGGAAATCAAGTATTTATTTATTGTCAAGAAGGAATAATAGTTGGTTATACCATAAAAATAAATGGAATAGAGAAAATTGAAGATTTAAGTAAAAGATTTTCGCAACAATATGGTCCACAAAGTTTAGTATTTGAAAATGATTTTGGAAAAGAGTATGAGTGGAAAACAAACAATAAAAAAATAATGCTTTGCTTTTCAAAAGAAAACTTAAAATTGCCACAAAACACATATTATAGTGAGGCTTTACTATCAAATAACCTATTAGTTTTTTAAAATGAAAAGATAAAAATACATTTTACTATTAATTGCGTTTATAGCAGGAACACTTTCTATTACTGCACAACAAAATAAAGTTGAACTTAGTAAATATTTAAATGGTATTGGCATAAATACCATCTTATCTCAAATTAAAGATTTTAATATTCAAACAAAAGAAGCAGATACCATTCATTATTATAAGTAAATCATTCATTTTTTACTCTTTAAATCATCCTGTAAAAAGATTATTGATTAAAAAGGTAAATAGTTTAGTAATAGAAATAGCATTTGTATATGAAAAGAATTGACACACCGCAATTATCTTAGGATAGCTTATTTGGGTTATCAAGTTCAAATTCTAAAATAATTGAGGGACCAAGTGATAAAATAGATAACTCAAATTAAGATAATAAATCTAAAGCAGTTGACATTGATACTTTATTAGAATTGTTCAATAAACCATAAAACCTGTATTTTTATGGCATGAGTTGTAATTACTCAAAAATAAAACTATCTAGAACAACAATCATCTCAAAAATTTACTACTCCTCTTTTATCATTTTAAACGATCTCGACTTATTATTTTGTATTATTTTAAGAATATAAAGTCCTTTAGAAAGGTGGCTCACCTGTAAAACTGGACTGTGCTTTGAAATTTGTTTATCTAAAATTCTCTTTCCTAAAACATCATATATAGAAACCTGTAGCTCATTAAAATCATTTTGAAATTGAAATTTAATTTTATCCTGAAAGGGATTGGGATATAGCTCAAAATTATCCATAAAATTATCATCGATCGTCAAAGTATTAAAAGCATTCTGAAAATCTGGTATACCATAACCTTCTTGATCGGTAGGGCTGGTAAACAAATGACCAGACTCTCTTATAATCTGAACAATCTCTGTATTTGTTTTATTTGGATAAGCTTGCCAGAAACAGGCAATTACACCGCATATTACAGGAGAAGCAAATGAGGTACCACTACCTGTAGAAACAACACCTGAGCCATTAATTATTGTGGTGCTTCCACCTTTAGCATTCGCATCTGGTTTTATTCTTCCATCTGCAGTCGGTCCAAAAGAGCTAAACACCATAATTATTTCATTTTCATCAACAGCTCCAATAGTCAATACATCAAAACCATCTGCCGGTGCCGTGATATAATGCCAAGTATCACTTCCCGAATTCCCTGCAGAATTCACGATGATCATTCCTCTAGAAAAAGCAATGTCTGCTCCTCTTGTAATAAAAGCCGTTTTACCATTCATATCAGCATAGGTATAATTGTAACGGGCATCATCAAAAGTGCTATAGCCTAAAGACGTATTGATGATATCAACACCTAAGCTATCAGCCCTTTCGGCTGCCTCCACCCATAAACTTTCTTCTAAAGGAATCTCTATAGCACTATCTTCTGTAATAAATAAATAATAATTGGCATCTGGTGCAGTACCTACCAATTGTCCGTTAACAAAACCGACCATAGTAGAAAGTACTGAAGTTCCATGAGAATCACCGGTATAAAAATTTGAGTTCCTATGCACATAGTCATAGCCACCTAATATTTGGTCGTTTGCTCTTAATCGCTGAAAAGCACTAAAAACATTTACATTGGGAAAACCTCCATCCAAAACCGCAATGGTCATTCCGGTTCCGGTAAAATCTTGTTGGTGTAAAAAATCACCTTTCAACATTTCAATTTGATTTGCAGCACTACCATAATTAAATGTAGTCTTTACATTAAATTTATTTTTGGTCAACTTTGTGTTTTGAGGTCTATTGTTTAAATCATTGGCGGCAAATTCTATACGATCAACAAAGGACAAGTTTTCTAAGGCTAAAATGTCTATTTCTGAACCTAAAATATGTAAAGCATTTAGCCATTTTGATTTTGCCTTTACTGCTATACCTGTATTGCCAATTATACTTTCAATATAAGATCTTTCAATAGGTACATCTGTAATATCTATATTTATATTTTGTTTGGATCTTCTATCTAATGCTTTTTGAGTAAGCATGGTTAATGGAGTTGACATAAACGATGCAGCATTCGGTTTATCTTTAAAATATACCCAAGCGTGTTCTTGACTGTTCGACATTTGCAAGCCAAATACTAAAAACAATACGAATATTATGTTTTTCATTTCTTAAAAATTGACCAAATCAATGCACAAATATACTTATTAGATAATAGTTAATCATTATAGACGTATTTCTTACTAAGAAATGACACCAGAACCCAACAATTCTGTTTCATGATACCAGGCAACAAACTGACCTTCAGTAATGGCAGATTGTTTATTTTCAAACTCAACATACAAACCTTCTTTTACTTTAAATAGCATCGCATTTTCTAAGGCTTGCCTGTATCTTATTCTCGCTTTTACTTGCATATGCTCTCCATCAGATAGTGCTAAATCTTCTCGGATCCAATGGATTTCTATATTACTTACAAATAATACATTTCTGTACAACCCTCTATGGTCTTTTCCCTCTCCGGTATAAATAATATTATCGTCTACATCGGTTTCAATAACAAAAAGTGGCTCTACAGTACCACCTACTGCTAAACCTTTTCGTTGCCCTTTTGTAAAATAATGTGCTCCTTGATGCTTACCAACAACCTTTCCATCTTGTATTTGATATACATATTTTGTAGCCTTATAAGCCAATTCACCTTCCTTCGTTTCAAAATTAGGTGTTGCTTTATTGTAAATTTCTGAATCATAACGAATTTGTATAATGACACCTTCTTTTGGTTGTAATTTTTGTTGTAAAAAATCAGGTAAACGAACCTTCCCAATAAAACATAAGCCCTGAGAGTCTTTTTTTTCTGCGGTAATCAACTCCAATTCGGCTGCAATTTCTCTGACTTCAGGTTTTGTCAATTCGCCAATTGGAAATAAGGATGTAGACAGTTGTTCTTGCGACAATTGACATAAAAAATAAGATTGGTCTTTATTCCCATCAACACCAGTTAATAATTGATAAATTTCTTTGCCATTATTTTGGAGTATCCCCTTACGGCAATAATGACCGGTAGCAACAAAATCAGCACCAAGTTCCAATGCAATTTTTAAAAAAACATCAAACTTAATTTCACGATTGCACAGTATATCCGGATTTGGAGTTCTACCCAACTCATATTCTCTGAACATATAATCTACAATCTTATCTTTATATTGCTCACTTAAATCGACTACCTGAAAAGGAATTCCTAATTTTTCAGCTACCAACATAGCATCATTGCTATCTTCTAACCACGGACATTCATTAGAGATGGTAACCGAGTCATCATGCCAGTTTTTCATAAACAAGCCAATAACTTCATAGCCTTGCTTCTTTAATAAATAGGCAGCAACACTTGAATCAACACCTCCGGAAAGACCAACTACAACTCTTTTCATGCTTTATATTAATTCTCGGGCAAAGATAACAACTAAAATATTGTAGGAAACAAAAAAACCATAGACTTTCACCTATGGTTATATTCATTTTGATATTTTCTAGACTTCTACTTATCTTCTTTCTTAACTTTTTTGGGTCTTTCCTTTTTTAAATTAGGCTGTTCGGTACTTATCAACTCCCCATCCACATAGTTTTCCCAAGTTCCTACACGAACATTATTTTTAAATTCACCTTTAGTAGTAAGTTCACCAGTCTTTCTATTATAATAAACAACTTTACCATTTAGCTTACCATTCTTATAATTAAAATGCTGGTATAAATGCCCTTTAATTGAATATTTTCTATACACACTATCCAATTCACCATTTTTGTAATTCGCAACTTCTGTAGGTTTACCCGATTTATAAAATGTTTTATAATCACCATCTAATTTACCAGATGAATAATTCTCTTCAGACATAATGGTTTTACCATCTTCATGATAAAATTGCCACTTACCTACCCGCTCTTTGCCATTCATTTTACCACTGCTTAATAATAAACCATTATTATCATAAAAACTAACCTGAGCAGTTGTATTATTGGTATTAAACTCTTTAATCACATTTGGGTAATCTGATTGTGCAGCAGAATAGTATTTAAAAACACCTTGTTCTTTACCATGATTAAATGTTCCTTGATATCTAATTCTTTTATTTGTATAATATTTTTTCCACACACCATGTCTTTCATCATTCTCATCCAATTGATTGATCTCTGTTTGTGCCGATGAAAAATTAGTACTTATTAATGCAATGATTATAAAAATTAAAGTTGATGTAAATTTTTTCATATTCTAATCTTCTGATTTAACTATTAATGGTCAGACAAATATTGTTCCATAATTATTTTTCTATCATATAAAACGACAAAATTGAAGATAAATTATAAAGGAAATAAAGAATTTCCCTTAATCTCTATACAAAAAATATTTTTAATAATTATACTATTTTTACATTTTTTCAGTTAAAATACATCAAAAGAATGATTAAAATATATTTTTAATTCTAATGTAGTGTATGAACGCAGTAAAAAACATAAATAAATATTCTTTAATAAAAGAATTAAATACCATACAAAATACAAATAGAGAAAGTATTAAAAAACTTTCTAATGCTATACTTAAAGATCAATCTCAATTTGAATCTTTAATAGAAATTGCTTTTGACTATGATAATGAAATTTCATTAAAGGCTCTTATTACAGCGGAGTTAGTAGTTGAACAACGTTTAGATTGGATGGCATACAACTTATCCTATTTTACAAAAAATATTGCCCTTCTTAAAGATGAAAATGCTATTAAATCAGCATCAAAAATATGTAATTTAATCGCTCAAGATTATACTTCCAAATTTGACTCAGCAATAAAATTGATAATTACTCACGAACAATTATCAGAAATAATTGAAACTTGTTTCGATTGGTTATTAAGAGATTACAAAGCTTCCACTAAGACTCAAGCTATGGAAGCTTTATATTATATTGGCAAGAAAATTAGTTGGATTCATTATGAAATAAAATTAATTTTAGACAAAAATATAGAAAATGAGAGTTCAAATTATAAAGTTAAGGCCAACAAAATATTAGAATTAATATCTAAATCCAGTGTAGCTTAGAAAACTGGACAATCTCTTTTCTGTTCGTTAGTTTTCGTTTATTTTTACCGTCTAATTTAAGATGAATGAAATTAAATGAACTAAATGCCATTTCGCCAATTGATGGTAGATATCGAAATAAAACATTAGCATTTGCACCATTTTTCTCTGAAGAAGCCTTGATAAAATATCGTGTACAAGTTGAAATTGAATATTTTATTGCTTTATGTGAACTTCCTTTACCACAGCTTCATGGTTTTAATAATGAACATTTTAAGGAATTAAGAGAAATTTATATTAACTTTTCTTCAGATAACGCTCAGAAAATAAAAGATATTGAGAAAATAACCAATCATGATGTCAAGGCTGTTGAGTATTTTATCAAAGAAAAATTTGATGATTTAAATCTTCAAAATTATAAAGAGTTTATTCATTTCGGACTCACTTCTCAAGATATAAATAACACGGCTATACCCTTATCCATCAATGATGCTTTTGATAATGTCTATTATCCTGAAATAGCTAAATTAATTGAGAAATTAAGAGCCTTAGCAACAGAATGGGCAAAAATACCAATGCTTGCAAGAACGCACGGTCAGCCCGCTTCTCCTACTAGATTAGGTAAGGAAATTATGGTTTTTGTTGAAAGAATTGAACAGCAAATTAAGCAATTGCAACAGATACCATATGCCGCTAAATTTGGTGGAGCTACTGGTAATTTTAATGCTCACAAAGTGGCTTATCCTACCATGGATTGGAAAAAATTTGGAACAAATTTTGTCGAAAAAGTATTGGGTTTACATCACTCCTTTCCTACTACGCAGATTGAACATTACGATCATTTGGCTGGAATATTTGATGCTTTAAAACGTGTCAATACCATAATAATTGACTTCAATAGAGATTTTTGGACTTATATTTCTATGAATTATTTTAAGCAAAAAATTAAAAAAGGAGAAGTTGGTTCATCAGCTATGCCACATAAAGTGAATCCTATTGATTTTGAAAATTCTGAGGGAAACTTAGGATTAGCTAATGCAATTTTTGAACATTTATCTGCAAAACTTCCAATCTCTCGTTTACAGCGTGATTTAACCGACTCTACCGTATTACGCAATGTAGGTGTCCCTTTTGCACATACTGTTATTGGTTTTACCTCCACTTTAAAAGGATTGAATAAGCTTTTATTGAACCAGGAAATGTTCGAAAAAGACTTAGAAGCTAATTGGGCTGTTGTAGCTGAAGCCATACAGACAATATTACGTAGAGAAAATTACCCTAATCCGTATGAAGCTTTGAAAGGACTAACGAGAACCAACGCTGTTATCAATCAAAAAACTATGGCCGATTTTATTGATAGTTTAGAAGTTGATGAAAAAATAAAAACAGAATTAAAAGCGATTACACCCAGTAACTACACAGGTATCTAATGAAATATTTATTAATTATATTCATCTTTATCATATTAGCTTCTTGTAAAGAAAATACAGGAGATGTCAATCGGTTTAAAACTGGTACGTTTAAAACTTTTCTAGAGGATAAAGATGTTACATCTGTTGCCATTAGAAACGATTCTATGCAAATAGAAACATATAACAATAAGAAGGATTCATTTGCTATTGAGTGGAAATCTAATTTTGAATATGTATTGACTAAAATTCATCCGAAAAGCGAATTAGACAGTACTCCTTTTCATGTAAAAATTACTGGTTTTAAAGATAAAACTTATACTTTTAAAGCCAACTATAAGGGATCAAAATTCAAACAAAAAGGTCATGTAGTCAAATTACAATAAACAATTGCTTTGCTATCCGAATTACCCAAATAAGTGAAAATTGTGATGTTAAAAAAAATATTAAACTGAATAAAATAGATTAATTATGGCAACAGGTTTTTTTGCACTTTTGGATGATATTGCTGCTCTTATGGATGATGTTGCGGTAATGGGAAAGGTGGCAACAAAAAAAACAGCAGGGATTCTGGGTGATGATCTAGCCGTTAATGCCGAAAAGGCTTCAGGTTTTGTTTCTTCTCGAGAGATACCAGTATTATGGGCAATAACAAAAGGATCTTTTATAAATAAATTAATTATTCTACCATTTGCATTTCTTTTGAGTGCTTTTTTGCCTATGGCCATTATAATTATCTTATTGTTAGGTGGTGTATATTTAGCTTATGAAGGAGCAGAAAAAGTGTATGAATTCTTTGTGCCTCATGAACATGATGATGATATTAGGGAGGAAGATGAACTCACAAAAGATGAAATTCTGGTTCTTGAAAAAGAGAAAATTAAATCGGCTATTGTAACCGATTTTATTTTGTCCATGGAAATAGTAATTATAGCTCTAGGAACTGTAATTGGAAAGACCATTACTATTCAAATTATGGTAGTATCATTTGTCGCCATAATTGCAACTATTGGGGTTTATGGAATTGTAGCTCTTATTGTAAGAATGGACGACTTAGGGTATAGGCTCGTTAAATTAAGTAATGGCAACAAAAATATATCGAATTATATAGGTTTGTTTCTGATAAATGCACTTCCTAAAGTCATTAAAAGTCTAGCCTTTATAGGTACTATTGCATTATTATTAGTGGCCGGTGGAATTTTTGTTCATAATATTCACTTCTTACATGATTTTTTACCTAGTATACCTACTATAATCAAAGATTTCTTTGTAGGTCTATTAGTAGGATTAATCGCTTTGTTTATAATGAAAGTATTTAAAAGCTTTTTTAAAAAATAAAAAGTTAAATCTTTATATATTCCAAATATTATAAAGAAAGCATTCCTTAAAATTGCATACCTTTGCAAAAGTGAAAAACAAATTTCTACATAGTTTTTATTCGGTAGTATTAACAATTATAGTTATACTCCCTTTTAGTTTACAAACTTTCCATGTTTTAGAGGGACATCAACACGAAGTTTGTCATATTAAAGATACTAAACATTTTCACCAGCACGAATATGATTGTAGTATTTATCACCAAATCTTCCAACAGCATTCTATTGATTTTACTGAAGTATTCACTTTAGCGATTATTCCTGTTTTTAATTTCAGTCTTAGTCACTATTTTCAGAGTAGATATGATAGCATCCTACAACTAAAATCATCAAGAGGACCACCCTGTTTTATTGCTTAACTAATTGATTACCAATATCATTATTAACAATAAATTACATTTAGATGAAGTTACTTTTTTCAATCTTATGCTTAATATTCAGTATAAGTACATTTACTCAAAATACCCTTTCGGGAATAATATCAGATACCAATAATGTACCTATTATAGGTGCAGAAATATACCTACCTCAAATTCATAAAGGTACTATTAGTAATGACTTGGGACATTATGAATTACAAAATTTACCTAAAGGTCATATTGATATTGTTGTTGCCTATTTGGGATACGAAACACTAACTACTACTATTGAATTAAATGAAAATAGGACGAAGGATTTTACGTTAAGTGAATCTATCTTTAAAATAGATGAGATTATTATTTCAACACCTTTTAATAAATTACAAAGTCACAATGTAATGAAAGTTGAAAACATTAAAATAGCAAACAGTAGTATTGGGGCCATAAATTTAACTGAAAAAATGTCTGAAATCCCTGGAATTACTACTGTAGCTACTGGAAATGGCATTGGAAAACCAGTTATTCGTGGCTTAAGTGGTAACCGCGTTTTGGTCTATACACAAGGTATAAAATATGAAAATTTTCAAAATGGTGAAAAGCACGGTTTAGGTATTGATGAAAATGGTATTGAAAATGTTGAGATTATTAAAGGTCCTGCTTCCCTACTCTATGGAAGTGATGCTCTTGGCGGTGTTATTTATTTAGTTCCTGAAAAATTTGAAACTTCTTCTAAAACAAGTTCAAATTTAGCATCAGTTTTTCAAAGTAATTCTTTAGGTTTCTCAAATAGCTTAGGGATTAAAAGCACTAAAAATAAATTTAAATTTTTAGCTAGAGCTACTTATAATACACAATCAGATTATGAAACAGCTGACAAAGTTAGAGTAACTAATTCTAGATTCAATGCTAAAGATTTTAAGGCTGGTTTTGGATTTGAAAACGATAAATTCAATACAGATATTCGCTATAATTATAACCAATCATTTAATGGTATAACGCATGATATTGACGAACAAAGCACTTCAAAAGAAGTAAAAGGTCTTTATCAAAAACTAAATAATCATATTTTAAGTGTAAAAAATACACTTTTTTATAATGCACTTACACTTACAACCAATTTTGGCTATACACATCACAATAGAAATTTGTTTAAAAATGATATCAAAACAACTGATATGAATTTGAATACATTTAATTATGATATTAAAACACATTTATTAAATACAGGCGATTTTGAAACCATTTTTGGTATTCAAGGTATGTATCAAACCAATAAAAATTATAGTGATGCTATATTTTTACCAGATGCTACTATTTTTGACTTTGGTGTCTTTGCTACTTCAAATTATGAATTCAACAACAATACCATTCAGGCAGGATTACGTTTTGACAATAGAAATATAAACACAAAAGAACATGGTATAATTGGTAGTTCAACCTATTTTAATGCTTTAGATAAAAACCTGAATAATATTACTGGGGCTATTGGATTAAAATCTGACCTCACAAATAAGATTATTTCACGTATCAATTTAGCCCTCGGTTTTAGAGCTCCTAACCTATCAGAACTAACATCAAATGGTTTTCATGAAGGGCGATTTGAAATTGGAAATAACGACTTAAAAAATGAGAAAAACCTTCAAATTGATGCCAATCTAGAGTATTCAAATAAAACCTTTGAATTTTTTCTTAATGGATTTTATAATAGCATTCAAAACTATATTTTTTTAGAACCAACGGGGGATACACTAAATAATTTTGATGTTTTTTCCTACAACCAAGATGATTCAAAACTATATGGTGGCGAATTTGGATTTCATTTACATCCTGCAAAATACAAATGGCTTCATTTAAAATCAAGTGGCGAATATGTTAGAGGGAAAATTGATACAGGTGAAGATTTACCAAGAATTCCTGGTTTTACTATTAAAAACAATATAAAATTTGAGTTTGGTATTAACCATAAATTTAATTCAAATTTTTTTGTTCTAAATAACAGAAATGTATTCAAGCAGACCAAAATTAGTGAACATGAAGATGAGGGTGAAGCCTATACGCTGTTTGATATTGGTTTTGGAAGTAACTTTATGCTCGGTAAACTAAATACAAAGTTTTTTATCAATATTAACAATTTATTGAACAAAAATTATATTGACCACTTAAGTGTATTAAAAGAAGAGAACATTGCCAATTCTGGAAGAAATATTGTTTTTGGAATTGATTTTAATTTATAAACCAGAGTTAAATATTTATTTTGAAAACACATTTTAAAAGAACTCATCTTGCTATTTGTAAAAAAGAACTAACTATTTCCTTTTTTCGACCTTTCTTAATGAAATTGAAAAATCAAATTGAATTCTTTTAAAAAATAATATTTATTAAACTTCAAGAATCTTATATCACTAAAATAAATATCTTTACACATCTATCTACTAATAATTATACATGATGAAATTTAAACTCAAACCTCTACTTTTTAGCCTATTTACTCTAGTTCTATTCTCTTGTAAAAGTACTAGTCAAGTGGCTAAAACTACTGTTGTTCCTGCTATTTACACGAATATTCATGAAGATGAAGACGGAAAATTATATTTAGAAAAGGACGGGCAAAAAATTTATGAATATATTACTAATCCTGACTATACGCTAACTAATATGAAAGGGAATCCAAAAGGTACTGAAAAAGGTATTGCCTTTAATTTTGGTATACCTGATTTTAGTGGAACATTGTATTATGGTTTCATTCCTTTTAATAATACCAAACATCCGTTACCTGTTTATTTTAAAAGACCATCAACTATTAGTAAAGGCAAGACCAACGTCAATATCAAGTCATTGGCCGGAACGTATGATATGATCGATTGGGAAAAAAATAAAAAAGGCACATTGGGGTATAGGGTTGTAAATGCAATTGGAACTATTCTCTATGATGGCATTGTTTCATTTAATGTAAAGGCAAACGGATTTGAAGTAGCTACAGGTGTTATAGAAGGTCCATTTGTCAATTTAATAAATGGCAATCACGTTACCATATCTCTAGAAACAAATAAAGTAGCGGAAGTCAAGGTTAGGGTAAATGACAAAGATTATGTTTCTAAATTAGGTCTGCATCATGAAATTTTGATTACTGAACTTAAAGCGGATACCCGGTATTCGTACTCCATAACCGTAGATAACAACACCCAGAATTATAACTTTAAAACTGCTCATAATCCTGGTGAAAGAAAACCTTTTACCTTTGCTTATGCCAGTGATTCTAGAAATGGAAAAGGTGGTGGAGAACGTAACGTTTATGGTACTAATTTTTATATCATGAAAAAAATTATGGCACTAGCAAAACATGAAGAGATAAGTTTTATGCAATTTTCAGGTGATCTGATTAATGGTTATTTATCAAATGTTGATGAAATGAATCTGCAATATGCCAATTGGAAAAGGGCTATTGAACCTTTTGCACACTATTTTCCTGTGTATATCTCTATGGGAAATCACGAAGCTCTAAGTACTGTTTTTAAAGGTAAAAATGAAAAATATGGCACTTCTGTGGATAGATTTCCGTTTGAAACAGAATCTGCTGAAGTCATTTTTGCTAATAATTTTGTGAATCCCAATAATGGTCCATTAAGTGAAGATGGAGCCAAGTACGATCCTAATAAAGATAAAATTGACTTCCCACCGTACAGTGAAAATGTTTTCTATTATACCCATGATAATGTGGCTGTTATTGTAATGAATTCTAATTATTTATATTCACCATCTACGACACAAATTCCATTGACCAGTGGTGGCTTACATGCCTATATTATGGATCAACAATTTGCTTGGGTAACTCAGACAATAACCAACTTAGAAAATGATCCAACCATCGATCATATTTTTATTACTGAACACACGCCGTTTTTTCCTAATGGGGGTCATGTGAGTGATGATATGTGGTATGATGGTAATAATGAATTTAGATCTTGGGTGGCTGGCAAAGCTTTAGACAAAGGTATTATTGAGAGGAGAGATCAATTATTAGATCTTTTTGTTAATAAAAGTAAAAAAGTAATTGCCATTCTTACTGGTGATGAACATAATTATGCCAGAACGGAAATTGGTCCAGAAACCAATATATATCCTGAAAATTATAAACCTAAAAAAATAAAATTATCTAGAACTATCTATCAGATAAATAATGGTGCGGCAGGAGCTCCATATTATGCACAAGAGCAAACACCATGGTCTGAAAAAGCAAGTGGATTTACCACTCAAAATGCTTTGGTATTGTTTCATGTTAATGCGAAAAATATTGAAGTAGACGTAATAAACCCAGATACTTTAGAAAAATTTGATGGTTACAAACTCAGATAAATCACTTAAAATTATAATCTGGATCCTAAAGATTGGCGTTTTTGGTATATTTTTTGGCCATGGTATTTATGCGATTCAAATAAATGCATCGTGGATTCCTTTTTTGGAAGCTATAGGTTTATCTAATGATTTCGCTATTCAAATAATGCCCTATATTGGTTATTTGGACTTGGTTGTTGCCATTTCTGTGATTATAAAACCTTTAAGAATTATTCTTATTTGGGCAGTATTTTGGGCATTTATAACAGCTTTAATGCGACCTATTACCGGAGGTTCTATATTAGATTTTATAGAAAGATCGGGGAATTGGGCTACACCTTTATCCTTATTATTATTACTAAAATGGAAGAATCAAAAGTTTTAGATTCTTCGCCTCTCCTAAAGTCGTTCCTCTGAATGACAGCAGAATGCCATTCAGAACGTAGTATAACGAAGTTAGGAATCTCAAAAAAAATCCTAATTATATTAATTTTACTAAATTTAGAAAATGAAAACTTTGGAACACATAATTATTTTGTTTACATCATCACAAACAAAATAAAACAGTTCTTTACACTGGAGTTACTAACAATCTCAAGGATAGATTATCCTTTCACAATAATCCATTTCCTTTTTCGAAAGCATTTACTTCAAAATATAAATGTTTCTATTTAGTTTATTATCAACATTTTTATAAAATCGAAACTACAATTAAAAGAGAGAAACAAAATAAAGGATGGAGTAGATCAAAAAAAGAAGATTTAATTACTATCTTTAATTCTTCTTGGAAATTTTTAAACGATGAAATTTAGAAATCAATATTCTTCGCTGCTCCTAAAGCTGTTCCTCTGAATGAGAGCAGAATGTCATTCAGAACGTAGCGTAACGAAGTGAAGAATCTCAAAAAATCATTGTGATGCTGTGGAGAAAAAAGAATTGTTTATCAAAATTTATAGTTCATTTAAAAAAGGTGAAATATTCTCAATTGCAGATTTAATGATTAGTAAATCCAATTCTGAACATCCAAAATTACTGAAGGCATGGAAAAATTTGTATACAACAACTTTCCTGATAGAGAAAAATAGGAATGTCTACATGGCACTACAATGAATTTGATAAACTCTACAATTGTTAAGATCAAATAGAATGGTTAAAAAAGGTAGGTTATAGCTATTGAGACTGTCATCTTTTAAATCCCTTTTTCATTAATTATAAGAGAGTCCATGTCCAAATGGATAAAGTGGATTTTCTGAATCATATGGCACATCTTCTAATTGTTTCTGTACGGCTTCCCAAGATGAAGGTAATTCAAAAGGCATCTTTGCTGAAGGGTTTATGTTACCAAAAATAATCTCAGCAAGAACCTCATCTGAAGTGCCAAAATCAACGATCAACCCTTTGGCCTTTTCATTAATTTCTGTAAGAATTGCTGGACGTTCAAGATTAACCACTATAATTGTTGGTTTTTTATTTATCAGATTGAGTATTGCTTGCTTCTCATTGTCATTATAATACAAACGTCCCTGATGAAAAAATCTTTCTAGAAAAAATGCTGTTCGTTCATCAAACGGAGTAACCAAACGCTTCACAATAATATCTGCCTCTGACGCCTTATTAACTAATTGTCCATATGTATTCAAAACTTCGGGATTCAACATACCTTCTGCATAAATTTTAGTCCCTTTTGACAAGGGCAAAATATTGTCATTTTTTAATAGTACTGTTGATTTACCCTGTGCTTGTTTACCTTTTTTTCTAAATTCTTGATTTCCTGTAATTTTTAAAGCTTGTGACACCTCCACATAGGGATTATCGAAAAGTCCCAATCGGAATTTGTCTTTTAAAATTCTTTTTATAGACTCGTCTATTCGCTTTTCAGAAACTTGTTTGCTATTAACCAACTCAATAATTAACTCAGGTACACTTTCACCTCCAAATTGATCACATCCTGCTTCTAATACTTTTTTTACTCTTTGCAAAGGGGTCAAATTTTCCACTCCCCATGCTCTACCCTCACCCATTTTACCATCAGAAATTATATTCCAATCTGTACAAATAACACCATTAAAATGAAGAGAGTCTCTCAATAATGTTGTGATGATTGTTTTATTAAAGGCAAAAGCTACATTTTCATCGGTTTGATCAATTGGAATGCCATAATAAGGCATTATTTGTGCTGTTTTAGCAGGAAATGCACCTTTAATAAAAGGAATGATATGATAATCAAAATTATCTCCAGGATATGCCTGCTCTTTTCCGTAAGGAAAATGTGGATCCTCGCCATCTTTTTGTGGTCCTCCACCTGAAAAATGTTTGGTCATGCATGCAACACTCTTATTATCTAAAGAATCTCCTTGAAAACCTAAAACATAAGCTTTTGTCATAATAGATGAAAGATGAGCATCTTCACCAAATGTTCCGTTTATTCTACCCCATCTTGGTTCCGTTGCTAAATCAGCCATCGGATGCAAAGCTAATCTAATACCCACTGCATTATATTCTTGTCTGGCAATATCGCCAAATTCACGAACAAGAACGGTATCTCTGCTTGCCGCCAAACCCAATGATGATGGCCATTGAGAAAAGGAGGATGTAAATATAGAAGCTCCTGGATTATTTTTAGTTCCATGTCTAGGGTCAGTAGCAATAGTAATTGGAATTCCCAGGCGAGTTCGTTCAGCCAATTTTTGGATATTATTATTATATTTTGCCAATATATCGGCATCGTAACCATTGATTATATTAAAATTATTAATTTTTTTTCTGGCAATCAATTCTGAATTTGTAGGTAACATAGTCGAAATCATGACATCCATCATTTCAGTTGAAATTATGGGCATATCAAGAGGTTCTCCATCTTTAGTCATACCAATCATAGTAATAAACATAGTACCAGCTTTCTCTTCAAGAGTCATTTGGTTTAAAATATCATCAACCCTCTCATCAATACCAGCTCTCTCATCTTCATAAACATCTAGTTTTCCATTTTTGTTAAGATCTCTGAAGGAATAATCATTAAGCTTAATTACTTCTACCTCCTTTCCAAGTAATGCATAATTATCCTTAACCATTTTTGAACGTTTTACATACTTAACTATTCCAATAATTATTAAAATTCCAATAATAATTAGCAAAGCAATTCCAATTCTTTTAAAGACTTTTTTCATAATTTATGATTTACTTAGAAAGCTACTCAATTTTATCTAAAATCATTTTATCAATTCAAAACTTTCAACATCACTTTACTTTTTACAACAGTTTCTTCCCATTCTTTTTCAGGATTACTGTCAATAGTTATTCCTCCACCAACATAAATTTCAATACCCGTTTTTAAAACTTGCATACATCTTAAATTGACAAATAAGTTGGATCTATTGTTAATATTCAATTCCCCAAAAAATCCAGTATAAAAAGTCCTGTCGTAATTTTCAATATCTAAAATAAATGCTTTTGCCCTTTTCTGAGGTAAACCACAAACCGCAGGTGTTGGATGTAAATTTTTTAATAAGCCATCTAATGATAATTTTGCAGTAATTTGACCTGATATATCTGTGCAGATATGTAAAATATTTCCGGCCTTTATTGTGTATGGTTTAGATACTGTTACATCAACTTCTATTTGTGCCAATATAAAATCAGTTACAAATTGTTGTTCTTGTACTTCTTTGTCCTGCCAAACCACATTCTTATTATCTTTATATACTTGAGTTCCAGCCAAAGACATGGTAGAAAATTTATCGTTATTTACTTTTAATAAGGCTTCTGGTGTGGCACCTAACCAAAGTCCAACTTTAGGATGAAACCAAACATATACCATAGCATTTTTATAAGTGGACAATAGCTTTTTAAAAGTGGCTAATAATTCAAAATCATCAACTGCAAACAATTCTTTTCTAGACAACACCACCTTTAAATTTTTTGTAGTTTTTAAAAAATCAATAGCATTTTTTACCAAATTTATATATGCAAATTTAGTTTCTTCTGTTTGATGTGAAAAATCTTTATTAGGCACAATTACCGACAATTTATCCTCAATAAACTGGGTTGTATAAACATCTGAATCCTCCAAAGGAAAAACAATAGTGGGTTTTACATTGTCAAAAGGTGCAAATACAAAACCTGATAAATTATAGTTATCTGTATAATTAAGTGCTTTATTTCTTTGAAAAAAAGCTCTAACCTCACTGCTACCAGGTAATTTATAGGCTGTAAAAGGCATCCCCATATTTAAGGCATTTTCTAGCTTTTCAAAAAAAATAATTGATGATATAGTGACACTCATAATTTTATTCCAGTGTTTTTAGTATTTCATTTTTAATCAAATCAAAATCTGACCAAATCATTTCATGTCCACCATCTTTAATGGTCACCATTTTAAATTTATCCTTATCTATTAATCCTTGCAAGATCATTGAATTTTTATAAGGTACAATCCAATCTTTGTCACCTTGAATATTAATTACAGGTGACGGACTCACATTCCACTGTTTATCATATTTGGGTAAATCTATCAAGTGAGCATATTTTTCTTTAGCAGCAGCTTGAATTTTCTTAGGGATAAGCCATCGCGTAAAACGCCAATCGTAAAAATTCAATGTCCAAAACATAGGTTCTAAATCCGCACTTATAGCACTGGCTAATGAAACTTTATATTTGTATTTCTTGGGAGAAGCCATTACAACTGACCCGCCATAGGAATAACCTATCAACACCACTTTATCAGACGTTAAGTCTTTTAAGACATCATGTAAAATATTTAATTCAAAATTAATGGATCCTTGTACATCACCTGTATGATGTAGGCCATAACCTACCCTATCATATCCTATAATATTGGCTCTTGCATTTAATAATGAATCTTTAAAATATCGTTTATAATCTAAAGTGCCACCTGGTGAACCATGCACAAATACTAAGGTTGGTAAAATAGTATCAATGGTTTGTTGCATGGCAATTACCCTATAATCAAAATCTTTATAATGATTGTAATAAATATGTGGTGTTGTAAATGAACTAGCTAGTTTTTCGAGTACCTTTTTATCAGATTCCGGGCTCATAAAAACGTGAATAGCGATGAAAAAAACTAGAAGTAGTGTTAGCACAACAAGTGCAACAATTTTAAAAATCCTTTTGATTTTTCTCATTATCAATTTTAGCTTTTGGACAAAACAATTGTGGTTAGCTTGCAAATTGAAATTAGTTTTTCTTGCTCATCTACAATTCTAATTTCCCATAACTGAGTAGATCTACCTTTATGAATTGGTTTAGCTGTTGCCGTTACCATCCCTTTTTTAATACCACGTACATGGTTGGCTGTAATTTCTAATCCCCTAATTTCTTGTGTATTGCTATCTATTGAAAAATGAGCTGCAGTACTACCAACACTTTCCGCCAATGCGACAGATGCTCCACCGTGTAACAGTCCTTCAGGTTGATGAACTTTTGCGTTTATCGGCATGGTAGCCACTAAATAATCCTCTCCTATATCTATATAAGTAATACCAAGGGTTTCCATTAAAGTGTCTTTAGTTTTACTATTGAGATTCATTAACAATTCTTCTCTACTCATTTGTATATTCTGTTTGTGGTAAAAGTAATCAAAACTTTGCAAATTATTTAACGTAAATACATAACTTTGCCGCAAAATAAATGCCTTACATTTTTAAAAGAATTAATTTTAAAACCTAATGTATTGGTCTTGACTTTTATTTTTTATCTGTCGTAAAGATAGATTTTATGAGAATACTTAGGCAAAAGGCCTAAATGAGTTAATTCTTAATTTGATAATGATTATGATATATAAAATTAGATTGATATTAGACACTGAAGAAGATGTATTTAGAGATATCGCTATTAACTTCAATGATACTCTTGAGGATTTGCATAATGCTGCTACCAATGCTTTTGGTTTTGGCGGAACAGAAATGGCAGCTTTTTATTTGACGGATAATGAATGGAATCAAGGAGAGGAAATTCCTCTTTTTGACATGAGTGAATCTGAACACAATGTGTCTATGCAAGCATTTATTCTTAGAGATGTCATAACGGAAGATAAAAATAAACTCATATATGTTTATGACTTCTTTTCCATGTGGACATTTTTTGTTGAGCTTATAAGTGTTGAAGAAGATACTTATCAAATTGAATTACCGAGCTTATTACTAACGGTTGGATTGATGCCTGCTGAAGCCCCGGAAAAAGAATTTGTAAGTGAAGATGCAAATGGTAATGACGATAATACTTTAGAAAACTTTGACGAATTCGATTTTGATAATTTTGATGAATTGATGAATTGATGAATTAGTCTCTCTCTAGTTAGTAATTATTACACCGAAAGAAATTCATCGTTTTATTCATAACTAATCTTGTAAGAACATCTTTTTTTTATATTTTACTGTTACAAAATAGGATTTTGGTCGTCATATTATCAAAATAACCAAACAATCATATTCTTGAAAACAATCTTATCCCTTAAAAATTTAGATAAAAAATACGGTGCTGTACATGCTGTAAATAATCTTTCTTTTGATATACAAAGAGGAAATGTTTACGGTATATTAGGCCCTAACGGAAGTGGAAAATCTACAACTTTAGGTATCATATTAAATGTAGTTAATAGAACTTCAGGCGAATTTAGTTGGTTTGATGGTGGCGTTTCTACTCATGATGCCTTGAAAAAAGTGGGAGCCATTATTGAGCGACCTAATTTTTATCCGTACATGACGGCAACACAAAATCTAAAATTGATTTGTAAAATAAAAGGTGTTGCTTATGATAGAATTGATGATAAGTTAAAAGTTGTAAACCTTTTTGAACGTAGAAATAGTAAGTTCAAAACCTTTTCTTTAGGGATGAAGCAACGTTTGGCTATTGCCTCTGCCCTACTTAATGATCCAGAAATTTTAATATTAGATGAACCTACGAATGGTTTAGATCCGCAAGGCATTCATGAAATTCGTAAGATTATTAAAGAGATTGCCAGTAATGGTACCACCATTTTATTAGCTTCACATTTATTAGATGAAGTTGAAAAAGTATGTACACATGTAGTGGTTATTCGCAATGGCGTGAAACTATATTCAGGTAGTGTAGATGGTATAACAGCTTCAAATGGGTATTTTGAATTAAAAACCGACACTGACCATGATAAATTGAGCGAATTATTACAAAATCATCCTTCCATTAGTACTGTAAAACATGAGGATGACAAATTAATTGCAACATTAGAAAATGAATTGTCAGCAGGCGAAATAAACAACTATTTATTTAAAAATGGCATTACATTATCTCATTTGGTAAAACGAATGCCTAGTCTAGAACAGCAGTTCTTAACCTTAACGAATAATAATTAATCTTATAAAATAGCTAGACAAATGTTTCGTCTTTTAAATATTGAATTTCATAAATTAAAACACAACAGAGCAAGTAAGGTGTTGACCATCATTTATTTTGCTTTACTTACATCTATAGCATTGATAGCCGCTATAAAATTCAATTTTGGTTTTATCAAATTTCACTTGGCAGATCAAGGCATTTTTAATTTTCCATATATCTGGCATTTCAACACTTTTATGGCTGCTATTTTTAAATTCTTTTTGCTGCTTGTTATTGTGTCAATGATGGCTAATGAATACAGTCATAAAACATTAAAACAAAATTTAATAGATGGCTTGAGCAAAAAGGAATTTATCCTTTCAAAATTCTATACCGTTCTCGTTTTTGCAGCCGTATCTACAATTTTTGTATTTGTAATTTCTTTGATTTTAGGTCTAATCTATTCAGATTTTAATGAAATTGGAATTATTCTTTCAGACTTAGACTATCTTATTGGTTTTTTTCTAAAACTGACCGCTTTTTTCTCTTTTGGTTTGTTTATGGGTATATTGGTTAAAAGATCAGCCTTTGCAGTAGGTGGTATTTTAGTATGGTTTTTTGCAGAAAGTATTTTTAAAGGCTTCTTATATTGGAAATTTGGTGAAAACCCTCAAACATCTCCAAATACGAGTAACGTTATGCAATTTTTCCCTTTAGAATCTATGTCTAACCTTATAAAGCAACCCTTTACAAGATTGAATGCTGTACAAACAGCTGGTAAACAAGTGGGACAAGATTTTGCACAAAATATAGGGGTGCAATGGTATGATATGGCAATCGCTTCTGCTTGGATTTTTATATTTATCTACCTCTCTTTCGCCTTATTAAAGAAAAGAGATTTGTAGTCTACACTCCTAAAATCTCCTCAAGGAGAGAATCTCAAATATCTACTGTATAATTTCTAAAAAACAATTTTCAAAAATGAAAATGACATTTAGATGAACACTATTAAATTTCTACAAAAGACTAACGAAAAAAATGACCCCTTGAAAGGACTTTATAGGTTCTTTTATGAAGTATTCATGAAATTACTCTTCCTTTCTTAACACCGCTTTCTGCCTAGGATTTACCATATAAGAATCTACCATAGGTATTTTTTCATCATTTTATTTGGTATTACCTGAATGTAGTACTAACCGGTGTTCCATTTTCTGCAATAATTTCAAATAAAAGTTCATCTTATTGCTTCGTATAAGTAGCTATTATATAACTCTCAGAAACTTTAAAAAAAACTGGTGAACACATTAGTGTTATGTAAGTACCCATAAATGATAATAGAATTTTTTTCGTCTATTTGACAATACCCTTTTCCCTATCAACCACAATCAAACTATAGGCTCTAATATCTTCACTATCCTTCATTTCATAAGTAATTGTCCTATCGAAAATAGAATCATTGCAAATTTATTATAATTAATAAGTACAGAACGATATAACAAAAAAAAGAGCATTACCCTTAAAGCAATACTCTTTTTTAGTAACTAACTAACTCAAATAATATACTGCAAATATAAAACGGATTTAACAGCTTATTGTTAATTTAATATTAAACAAAATGATTTTTATGTTAATATTTGTTAATGTTTTTTATACCAATTTGGCATCAAAATGTCGAATATAATGATGTTTCTTTTTCGTCCATATTTCACTATAAAATAAAACTGTAACGAATGCTATGCTTATATTTTCTATTTAATCTAAACAAAAAATAATTCAAATTATTAATACGACATTTTAAAGTTAAATTGGTATTTGGAATTATTGGTAAAGCAAATTTAAAAATAAAGAACTTTGTTTAGTTCAAAAAAAGAGCTTTACTATATATGGCATTACCCAAATTACCAACTCAAATAGACCTATACAAATGTGGGTTGTACTTTATATGTGCATGTTAAATTAAATTTAAATAATATCTATGTTTAAGATAATATCTTGATAAAATTTAAATTTGTATCAAGATATAATTTAGGTTGATTATTTTTGTAAAACCAATTTGATTATATTATGTTGTAATATTGAATTGAATTAATCTTGTAGATCAATTGATTTTAATAAAACGTTATCCATTTAATTAAGCATAAAATGCAATTCGAACTTACATCAGATTTTAAACCTACCGGAGATCAGCCCCAAGCTATCAATCAAATTAGTGAAGAGATTTTATCTGGTGAAAAATATCAAACTTTGTTAGGGGTTACAGGTTCGGGTAAAACATTTACGGTAGCCAATGTAATTGAAAATATACAAAGACCTACTTTGGTTCTGGCTCATAATAAAACTTTAGCCGCACAATTGTATTCAGAATTCAAGCATTTTTTTCCTAATAATGCTGTGGAATATTTTGTCTCTTATTACGATTATTATCAGCCTGAAGCTTATATTCCGACTAGTGGATTGTATATTGAAAAAGATCTTTCCATTAATGAAGATATTGAACGATTAAGATTAAGCACCACCTCATCGTTATTATCCGGTCGAAGAGATGTATTGGTGGTAGCTTCTGTTTCTTGTTTGTATGGAATTGGAAATCCCGTTGAATTTAAAAAAAATGTCATACATATTGAAATTGATCAAAAAATACCCAGAACAAAATTTTTACATCGCTTGGTTACGAGTTTATACTCGAGAACTGAGTTTGAAGTAAAAAGTGGGACTTTTAAAGTAAAGGGTGATACTATTACCGTTTTCCCTTCTTATGGCGATTACGGATATAGAATTCATTTTTTTGGTGATGAAATTGAAGAAATAGAAAGTTTTGATATTGTCAACAATAAAATAATAGAAAAATACGAACAACTAACCATTTATCCTGCCAATCTATTTGTAACCTCACCAGATATATTGCAAAATGCCATCCATAAAATTCAGGAAGATATGGTCAAACAAGTAGATTATTTTAAAGAAATTGGCAAACATTTAGAAGCAAAACGCTTAAAAGAACGTACAGAATTTGACCTTGAAATGATTAGAGAATTAGGCTACTGTAGTGGTATAGAAAATTATTCTCGCTATCTCGATGGAAGATCTTCAGGTACTCGCCCATTCTGCTTGTTAGATTATTTTCCTGATGATTATTTAATGGTGATAGATGAAAGTCATGTTACTATTCCTCAAACTCATGCCATGTACGGTGGTGATAGATCTAGAAAGGAGAATTTAGTGGAATATGGTTTTAGACTTCCTGCAGCCATGGATAACCGTCCTTTAAAATTTGAAGAATTTGAAGCCATACAAAATCAAGTTATTTATGTAAGTGCGACTCCGGCAGATTATGAATTGCAAAAAACAGAAGGTGTTTTTGTTGAGCAGGTCATTCGCCCAACTGGTTTATTAGATCCTGAGATTGAAGTTCGGCCGAGTTTAAATCAAATAGATGATCTGATTGAAGAAATGCAATTGAGAATTGAGAAAGATGAACGTGTTTTGGTGACTACCTTAACCAAAAGAATGGCAGAAGAATTGACTAAATATTTAAGTAGAATACAAATTAGATGTCGTTATATTCACAGTGACGTTGATACCTTAGAACGTGTTGAAATTATGCAGGATCTAAGAAAAGGCCTATTTGATGTGCTTATAGGTGTTAATTTACTTAGAGAGGGTCTAGATCTCCCTGAAGTATCTTTGGTTGCTATTTTAGATGCTGATAAAGAAGGCTTTTTACGTAGCCATAGATCATTGACTCAAACTGTTGGTAGGGCTGCAAGGAATATTAATGGAAAAGCCATTTTGTATGCTGATAAAATAACAAAAAGTATGCAATTGACTATTGATGAAACTACTAGGAGACGTGAAAAACAAATGGCCTATAATTTAGAACATAATATTAGTCCTACTCAAATAAAAAAGAGTCTTGATGATAGTTTGAGCAAAAGTAATATTAGTTCCTATCATTATGATAGTGCTGCAGCAAAAGCGGCCGAAGAAGACTTGGAATATATCCCAAAACCTGAAATTGAAAAACGTATTAGAGATCGTCAAAAAATGATGAAAAAAGCAGCTAAAGCATTGGATTTTTTGGTGGCTGCTAAATTACGTGATGAAATTAAAGTATTAAAAGAACAATTATAAGGAACATTTCTCTAGTACTATCAGACTAAGTTTTAGAAGTAGATATTTTTATTTCCTTCAAAATAATTAACTTTATAAATATGATGAACCTATAAATTATGTTAAGCATTCAAACAGTAGAACATATTGTTATTGCAATTATTGCTTTTTTAGTCTTATTTAATGCATACCTCAGTTTTAATACAATTAAAAATGATACTATAAACGTTATTCTAAAAAATTGGGCCTATAATAAATATTTCTTTCTCACATTTGTTTGGGGTGTGTTAGGCGGTCATTTCTTTTTAGGATCGTACAAACCCGTATTTGGTAGTAATTGGTGGTTACCGGTAGTACTGGTAATTGTTATCATATTATTATTGATTGTAATAGGCAAACGATTAGACAGGTCCTTTATATTAAAACGCCGTTACCAACTATTATTACTTATTTCCGGAGTATTTTATGGACATTTTTTCTGGTCTCAAAGACATATTCCTGAAATTTTATTCCCATGGGAATAATTGAAAAAAGAACCTTAAAATGAAAAATATAAACACCTTAGTCAATGATCAAGATTTTATAAAAAAAGTACAATATATATTGATCGCACTTTTTATAATTCTAATTGCATTAGATATATACCTGGCACTAGATAAAACGGACAATAATACTATAAGTAATGTGATATTGCAAAAAACCGATAATGGTCTTTTTGTACTTACTTATTTTTGGGGTGTAATAGCCGCAAATCTATTTATTACTAAAAAATCACCAAAGGCCATTAGCCCGCTAGCAGGTACGGTTATTGTGCTTGCATTGGCTATATTAATCATTCTCTTTAATATAGAACCTAAAATGCTAACCGCCTTAAGCAATTTTAAATATAACATCTCGGTCTATAGTTTTTCTATGGTACTTGGTTTTTTAGTAGGTTATGCTTTTTGGAGGCAAAAGTCTTAATATTTAGAAAAAAATTCTTGATTTATATAGAATAAATTGATTGACTAAATAGTCAATCAAGCTTTGCCTAATCGTTTCTTCTAAAAAAACAAACCTACAAGGTCTGATAGACCTTGTAGGAGCTGTTGATTTTTTAGAATTAATTACCAATGCTTACTTTCTAAACTTTTTTTTCATGACAATAAATAATATCAAACCTATAATCAGTATAGGCCAGATATAAATAATACCCAATAATATACTTTGTACTAACTCCCATCCAAAAGAGAAGCCTTCTTTGGTTTTAGATAAAAATGTCCTAGTATAATTTACAGGTTCTTCTTTGTAATCTACTGTTTCATACAATTCAACTTCTAGCGTACTATAAGAAACTTTGCTTGTCAAATATTTTAATCTCCCTTGAATGACTTCCATATCTTCTTGAATCAATCCTAATTTTTCTTCTGCTGCCAATACACCTTTAACCGTCTTTGCTCTTTTACGCAATATATCTTCATAGCGTTGTTTTACTTCTAACTTAGTTTTTAGTCTAGATTGTAAATCGATATACTCTTCAGTAACATCATCTGTTGTGATGTTTTCATAATCAACAAATTCAGCTACTTGAACAATTGAGTCCTTTAAAGCTGCAAAATATTTTTCAGGTACTTTTATAATAAACCTATTTTCTTTTTGATATAAATCATTCTGAAACCTTTGATCTGATATATAGGCCTTAAACTGTAACATCATAGTATTGATTTTTTGTGTGGCCTTATTGACATTTTCCACTTTATACTTTACTGATGCCGATTTGATAATTTTTAAGTCTTGCAAGACATCCTTTTCTGTTGCCATGTTTTCTAAAATAATATCTTCATTGGACGATATGGCTTCGTATTTTTCTGAAACTGGTACATTTTCTACAGGTACACTTTCCTTATGATTATTACTACATGCCAAAAGTAAATTTGAAAATATTATTACGATTAAAAATTTAAGGCTTAGATTTAATTTGTTTGTTCTCATAATTTTCTATTTTTAGGATTTATTTGAGCAAACTTATGTAGCTTGAACAGCTATCTTTTGAAAAACTCTTGTAAACAAGTTGTAAATTATTTTACAAATTTTAAATTTCTGATTTTAAGCTTATTATATTTATTTGAAACACGAGGATACATATTATTTTGATTTGTTAAAGCAGGCTATTGCCCGTGCTTTCTTATCAGAAAACAGTGCTTCTAATTCTATTAAAGATTGGAAAGGTGAAGATATTGTAGCTTTTCAAGAGGATTTGTTTCGTAAAGTAAAAGCTAGAGTTAGTGAGAAGTGGTTTTATACCTATATAAAAAATAAACCTGAAAAGTTACCTCGAATTGATATTTTAAATGTATTGAGTAACTATGTAGGTTTACAGAATTGGACTGCTTTTAAGAATAAACATCCCTATACCTCTAAGGCTGAAGAAAAATCAGAATCTCATAAACAGTGGTACTGGTTAGTGCTAATCTTTTTACCTATATTGATTGGTGTATTTTATTTTTCTAATTCAAAAAATGAATTCCAATTTTGTTTTATAGATGAAGATAAAAATGAAACCATAACTACTGCCCTAGATATAAAAATATTACAAGAGTTGGAGTCACCTCTATATCTTAAAACAGATAGTACAGGCTGTTTTTCTTATCTTACTAAGGCAAAGACAATCAAATTTATTGTTCAATCACCCTATTATAAATCAGATACTATCATTAGAACTGTTGAATCACAAACAAATAACACCATTAAACTACTAACCGATGATTATGCTTTGATGTTGCATTATTATTCAATGGGAAATGTAAAAGATAGTAAAAAACGAAAATTACAATTGCAGAATTTAATTGCAGATAATGCTCAAATTTATCAAGTTTTTTCGCAAAATATGGCTGTTGAAATTTATTCTAAAAGTGATTTTATTAATAAACTAATTGTCCCCACAAGTAGTTTAAAAAATATTAAAGTACTTAGCAAGTCTTATCATAATGGAAAAATTGTAAAACTTAAATTTATGATTCAATGAGAAAGATTTTATACCTATTTCTAATATTTATTGTGGTTTCCTGCTCAAAATCTAAACAGGAAGCACCTATTGAAGCCATAGAAGCTAATGAGGAGCATATGATGTTGGAAGACGAAGCTTTAATGGTAGAGACTGAAGTATTTACATATCAACATTTAATTGAACAAAAATTACAAGATTATTATGATTTATTAGCCTTAAAAAATCGTCATCCTGAATTTATTGAAGACATCACATTGCAATTAAACGAGCTTTCTAAAGGAGAAATTTATGTTGCTAACAATATACAAAAGGTACGAATTGAGAATGTACAACAAATAGGTACCAGTGAGCAGGTTTCAGATTCTATTCAAAAAATTACTATTCAATTTGATATTTTTAACGACTCCATAACAAAGACTGATTCTATTTCGGCCATTATCAAGAATAAAAAAATGATTCTAGAGGATACCGAAGTTGTATCCACTAAAATCATTTTTAGTAAAGAATAATGAATACAATTACATTTTAACGTTTTTAGGTTAAAATAGCTCTATTTAACATTTATGATAAGCCATTAGTACAAAAGCCATTAACTTGCTTAACGTTTATCTTGACGCCTGTTGCCGTAATTTTGCAATTTGTGACAATCTATATTCCAGTGTTTTTAGATATCGCAAAGCGTCTTTGTTCTGATAATCAGTATAAGAGCGTGAAGCATAGTTTATTGCCTTTTCCAAATCTCCATTAATTTCATTAATAATAGCCATGTTATAATTAGCTCTACCCGCTATTTTTTGATCCGTATTGGATAACTCTTGCTCCCAAAGCTCAGCTGCACCTTGCCAATTTCCGGTTTGAGCCCTTCTTTTACCAAGCTCAAAATTATCAGTACCTTTTACAAAATAATTTCTTGTAACTCTCCTTTTTATTGGTAATAATCGCAGTCCATAGCTACTACCAATATTTTTACTTTGTTGTAAAACAGCTTCATTTCTACCCATAATTGCTTCGAATGCTTTCACCGGATTGATTCCTCTACCTGTAGATGAAACCGTTTTCTGGTAGGTATATTTATCTACTACTTGCTTCGATTTTAAATCATAAATACGCCATCCATTTTTAATTAATGTCTGTAGTGATAATTCTTGTGCAGGAACGGCAACCTTTATACCCAAATTATTTGGGACCTCCATTGTTGTCACTTTATAGGATACTTTAGTATCAGTATCATAAAAAGCGAGAGAAAAAATTACATCTACTTCATTTTTTTCACAAAGTGATTCAATAACATCCCAATCAATTGTAGCAGGAAATACCCCTAAACCTTTTTGTAGATCCAATCCACCATCCAAAATTTTTACAATATTAAATGTTTCATTTTTTCGTAATCTATCTGCCAAAGAAGAAATAGCCGCTGCACCTCCCTTTTTATCCAAATTAAGCCCTTCTGCCGATAAAATTTGATCAATTTTATCAATCGATTGGTTAGACTCAGATGGTAAACTTCTATTAATAATTCCAATATTAGTTACAGTCTTAGATACACTAACTGGTGCTGGTTCAACCACACCCATAGTTAATTGATTGGTAGCACTACATGAAGTAAATAGTAATGCTATTACTAAATACCTGAATAACTTATTACTGTTTTTGTTTAGTTGTTGTTTTATACCGTTCATTTTTAACATTTTACATTAAGTCTAGCCATAGAACTCTTGAAATGTTTAAATTATTGTGTAGAAGAAGAAAAAATTAGTTAGTAATCTGAGTTCGGCTTGAGATTTATCTCACAGAAAGTCAAGAGTTCGGTAGATTTTTACTAAAAATCAAGTAGTTATAACTAGTTATTTCAAAGGGTTTTTAGTGAAAAGATGCCGTACTATTGACTTTTCTATTATTAGATTTCGATAATTAGCCCGTATACCACCCCAAATTCGCTCAAATTATCCTGATAGTTCTCTTAAATTTGAATTGCCTATGAGCTAATTATCTGGAACTGTGAGCAAAGCTTAAGTCGAACTAAGGTTAGTAGATAGTATATGAAAGTCCAAACATAAAATTTCCTTTAGGCATTGGTACTACATTTGTCTCAGTATAATCTGTATTGAAAATATTATTCGCATGTATAGAAAGTTCTAATTTATTGAATATAGCTTTCAATTTAGCATCTACTATAGTATAAGATTCACCATTTGTTCTTTCAACAAATCTAAAACTCATACTTTGGTCTAAAAATGCTGAAAATTTTGAATGAATACTTGAGGTAAATTGATGTTTAATACTATTTAAAGAATACCTTGTAAATGCAACATCTACATCCTTAATCTCATCATGAATATAATTATATCCTAGTTGGAACCTTTGACCATTCTTTCCTATTTTAAAGTTATAGTTGAGTGAAGTTTCAAATCCCTTGGTATTTACATGACTAAAATTTCTGGTTTCCCACTTATCTGATTCATTATCTTTTGTCCAATCGATTAAATCGTCAGAATCTCTATTGAACAATGCAAGATTAAATTGCAATTTGGAAGAAGTATATTTAAAACCTATTTCTTCTGCCAAAGCCGATTCTGGTTTTAAATCAGGATTACCTAAGGTGGTGGGACCAACATAATAAAGATCAGTAAAAGTGGGTACGCGATAAGTATAACCTATATTTCCATATAATTTAATTTTATCAGAAGCCGCAAAACCAATATCTATTCCAGGAAACGCTTTGGTCTCAAAATCAGAATAATAGCTCACTACAACACCGGGGGTTATATCTAATCGTTCTCCTAATTCAAAACGGTGTTCTAAAAATGCTGTTACCATATCTCTGTAATGGTATCCCAAATTACTGCTAACTAAAAATATTTTGTTATAATCTAACCCAAAACCTGTCTTGCCCAAACGGGAACTTAAAACCATATTTGCTTCAATTGCCAGTTTATTAGAAATATGAAAATTTCTAAAAAATGCAGGATCATGCCTTAAAAATAAGTACATATCTTGATTTCTTCGCCAATAAACTCTTGGTTTTATTTCTAAATTTTTTAAATTATAAACAGTAGATAGAGCCAAAACACTGGTTTGTGTTTCTTCATATTGATCAATAAAATCAGGACTGGCATAAAAACCATTCGCTCCAAATTTATGTTCGTTAAAAGTGGCTAAAAATTTGTAATCCTTAAGGTTTGTTTTTAAAAATAGCGAGGTATTATCAAAATCGGTATTAAATCTATAACCGTCAGACTTTTGTTTTTCAACATGTATTTGAATTCCCCCATGATCAAATGCCTCTGCAAAACCAATGGTTCCTTTAATATTTTGATAAGAGCCATAGGCAATATCAGCTCTGAGTTCATCTTTTATAATTTTTTTTGTTACAATATTAATAGCTCCAGAAAAAGCATTTTGCCCAAATACTCTAGCTGCTGGTCCTTTGATTACTTCTATCCTGTCTATATTACTTAATGACAATATAGCATTCATAGTATGATGTCCGGTCTGGGCATCATCCATTTTAATACCATCAATTAATAAAAGCGTTTGGTCAAAATTCCCTCCACGTATATATAGATCAGATTGTGTACCATCTACCCCACGCCTTCTCACATCAATTCCGGTTACTTGTTGCAAAATTTCTGTAACTGTTGTAGCTGTAGAATTCTTAATTTCATCAGCATTTATAAGCGTAATAGTTCTTGAAGTTTTAAATGATGGCAATGAAATCCTATTGGTAGAAATAAGGACTTCGTTAAGGGCAACGGTATCATTTTGTGAAATACCCATTTTACTTATACCTATAAAAAATATAATCAATAATAATGTATTCTTTGTTGCCATTTAGGGGATAATATTTGTGGCAAATATAAATAAATTAAACTTTTAACCTTACTTTACTTAGTGATGTTATAAAGTCTCTAGAGTTATAAGATGATATTCCTAACTTGCTTATAATCAAACACTATTATTAGGATACAAACATAGGATTACACTTCACAGGTTTTACCCTCACCGTTCATATTATCAATGTATAGGTAAGTTGGCAGTCGATTTTACTTCTGTCATTACAAAAGAACTTTGTACTTTTAATATATTATCTACAGATGCCAATTTCTTCGCAACAAAATGTTGGTAATCATCCATATCTAGAGCAACAACCTTAATTAAATAATCAAACATGCCACCAATATGGTAGCATTCAATTACTTCTGTAAACTGTTGTATATCTTTTTCAAATTTAGCTATAAATGAAGCTTCATGTTGATTGAGTGAAATATCGCAAAAAACCAATAAAGGCAATCCTATTTTCTTTCGGTCAATAACTGCTCTATACGAGGTAATATATTTCTCCTTTTCCAATCGTTTAATCCGTTCAAAAATTGGTGTAGGCGTTAAACCTAATTTATTGGCCAATTCTTTTATTGTGAGTTTGCTATTTTGTTGTAGCATTCTTAATATGGATTTATCAATCTTATCTATCATGGTGTAGTATATTTTACTGAAAAAAGAATATAATTATAACGAAAAAAGAATTTTAAACTTATTATACGTCAAATATAGAATTTTATTCTAAATATTAACAAATATTAGGATTTTTTAACTCTATATATTAATTTTGATAAACTAAAATTCAAAACGATGAGTACACATAAATTTAGTCCGGAAAGTTTAATGATGAGCCATGGTTATAACCCTGAACTCTCTGAAGGTGCTGTTAAATGTCCTATATTTCAAACCTCAACATTTGAGTATAAAAGTGCTGAGGAAGGAAAGGCTTTTTTTGAAATAGCTTATGGTTTAAGAGAAAAGGGACCAAAAGAAGAACTAGGTTTAATTTACAGTAGGATCAACAATCCTAATCTTGAAATTTTAGAAAATAGACTCTGTTTGTGGGACAAAGCAGATGATTGTGCTGTATTTGAAAGTGGTATGTCCGCTATTAGTACTGTGCTGTTAGAATTTTTAAAGCCTGGAGATTTATTGGTACATGGTAATCCACTATATGGCGGAACTGATCATTTTATAGAGCATTTTTTGCCAACAATTGGTATCCACACCTTAAGTGTACATCCTGATGAAAGCTATGAAGATATTTTAGATATAATTGAAGCATCGGGCAAAGCAGATAAATTGGCAATGATATTTTTAGAAACACCTGCCAATCCTACCAATGCCATTGTTGATATAGAAAGCTATAAACAAATTTGTAAGCACTTTAGTACAGACGATAAAGAGGTATTATTGACTATTGATAATACCTATATGGGGCCACTTTGGCAACATCCATTTCAATTTGGTGCCGACCTTATAGTATATTCAGCCACTAAATATATTGGTGGTCATAGCGATCTAATTGCCGGAGCTGTATTAGGTAACTCAGAATTGATGCCACGTGTAAAAACATTACGTACATTTTTGGGTAATATGCTTAGTCCGAATACCGCATGGTTATTACTACGGAGTTTAGAAACTTTAAAAGTAAGAATGACACAACAAACAGAAAATGCACAACAAATAGCTGCGTTTTTAGCACAACATCCAAGTGTTGAAAAAGTAAATTATTTAGGATTATTAAAAGAAGGAACAGAGGCATATACCATTTATAAAAAACAATGTGAAGCACCGGGAGCCATGATCTCTTTTGATATAAAAGGTGGTGAAAAAGAAGCTTTTAAATTTATGAATAGTTTAAAGCTTTTTAAAATAGCAGTAAGTTTAGGCAGTACAGAAAGTTTAGTACAGCATCCTATAACTATGACACATGCCGGTGTTGATCCAGTACACAGAGAAAGAATGCAAATTACCGATAAATTGATTCGATTATCAATTGGTGTAGAAAATGCAAAAGATATTATTTGGGATATAGATCAGGCATTAGATGAAATATGAAAATTACAACCCTAGATAACAATAGTCAATAGTTTTACTTTGAATATTATGTATTATTCATGATGATATGGTTCATTTTTTAAAATGGTAAAAGCTCTATAGACTTGTTCAACCACAAATAATCGAATCATTTGATGTGAGAATGTCATTTTTGATAAAGAAACTTTAGCCATTGCTTTTTGATAAACCGTATCAGAGAAACCATATGGACCCCCAATAACAAATACTATTTGTTTATGCCCTGCATTCATTTTTTTCTGCAAAAAATTGGCGAACGCTACTGAACGTAACTCCTGCCCTTTTTCATCTAATAATACCAATTGATCTGTTATTTCCAATTCTTTTAAAATTAACTCTCCTTCCTTATCCTTTTGCTGATTTTCTGATAGGTTCTTTGCTTTTTTGATATCGGGTATTGTCACCAATTCAAAATTTATATAATGTCTTAGCCTCTTTTGATAAATATCAATCAATTGACTCAAGTTTTTATCATCAGTTTTCCCTATGGCTAGTAATTTTATTTTCATTAGACAAATTTAAGGAATAAAAAGGCATTAAAACCCGAGGCATGCCTTGAATCCAATAGAAGTAATTCAGCCCATTGAAAAAGTAGGATTATCCTGATAGCTATCCAGGCAACCGTTCATTTTGGCCGTTCTAACTAAAATTAAGATTATCAAATTGGATTTCACTAAAAAGATTGACGATTTTCAATAGTTATAATTTTCAAATTTTATCATTTACTGCACATGACTTTTGCATTTTTTGATGGTATCTATGCTAATAAATAGTAGACTTTTATACATTGTAATTTGCTTAATGGAAATTCTTTTTCCTATTTTTGTTTTACAAATTTTAGCAAATGATCAGCGAACAACAATTTAACAAAGAACTAGATATTATAATTGAAAATGCCATTAGAGAAGATGTAGGTGATGGCGACCATAGTTCACTAGCTTGTATACCTAAAGAAGCTAAGGGAAAAGCCAAATTACTAGTAAAAGACCAAGGTGTTATTGCAGGTGTTGAATTTGCTAAACTTGTTTTTAAATATATAGATGCTGATCTTAAGATAGAAACCCTTATTACAGATGGCAATCCTGTTAAATATGGTGATATTGTTTTTTATGTAGAAGGTAGTTCCCAATCTATCTTAAAAGCTGAAAGACTAGTCTTAAATGCTATGCAACGGATGAGTGCTATTGCAACAAAAACTAAATCCTTTGTTGATTTATTGGAAGGAACTAAAACAAAAATTTTAGATACCAGAAAAACGACGCCGGGAATTAGAGCTTTAGAAAAATGGGCAGTAAAAATTGGAGGTGGTGAAAATCATAGATTTGCATTGTATGATATGATTATGTTAAAAGATAATCATATAGATTTTGCTGGAGGAATTACCAAAGCTATTGACAAGACCGTACAGTATTTGACAAATACGGACCGCAATTTGAAAATTATCGTTGAAGCAAGAAGTCTCCAAGAAATTGAAGAAATACTTCGTTCTAACAAGGTTTATAGGATTTTAATAGATAATTTTAATTATGAGGATACGAGAAAAGCGGTTGAAATGATTGGTGACACATGTTTGACCGAATCTTCTGGTGGAATCAATGAAAATACGCTACGTAATTATGCAGATTGTGGAGTAGATTTTATCTCTTCTGGTGCTCTAACCCATTCCGTTTATAATATGGACTTAAGTTTAAAGGCCGTTGAACAATGGCAAATTTAGTTGTCTAAATTCAATACGTTTTCAAATACAAAATACCTGAATAAAATTTACATTAATTTATTCCTCAAATAAGTAGAAACTTCAGTGGTAAATGTCCTTTTTCTATATTTTGTGACAGGTTGGATTCCCATAATGGCATTGGTTAAAAAAACTTCGTCAACTTTTTGTAATTCAAATGGTGATATTTCTGTTTCTATAATTTCGTAATGATCTTCTTTAGATATCAATTCTAGCACTTTTTTTCTCATTACACCTTTTAAACATCCTTCAGATAATAAGGGCGTAATAATTTTTTTATCTTTTACTAAAAATATATTGGCGTTTAAAGCTTCAACTATTTGTTTCTTCTCATTTAATAAGATACAATTATCCAAACCATTATCATCAGCATAAATACTGCCCACTACATTCAATATTTTATTATTGGTTTTTAAAGTAGAAAATAGACCGGAATACAAATAATAATCTTTAAATATATCAACTTCATATACATCTTTTAATTTTACTGATAATAGATGCACTTCAATTATGAAGTCGGTATTATTATTAACGGGTAAATACAATCCCCCATCCTTTCTATATACAGTAAATCTTACCCTGGCATCTTTTAAATTATTTGCCAGTACTAACTTTAAAATCTCTTGTTCAAAAAATTCTAAAGTGAAATGCATAGCAATATTCATTCTTAACATCCGCATTGAAGCCATTAATCTAAAATAATGATCTTCTACAAAAATAACTTTGGCATCTTCTACCTTTATACTTTCAAACAAACCATCTCCATATTTAAATGCACGGTTATCAATACTTAAGGTAGATTTATTATCAGTAATTTTTCCGTTATAATTTATTTTCATCTGTATGAAATTAATAAAAAAAGCCTCGAAAATATCAAGGCTTTAAATTTTTATGACTTAAATATCTATAAAAGACTTTATAGATTTAATTAGGCTCCAATAGTATGTTTCAATTCAGAAATTTGATTTTCCCAAAACATTTTACCTTCTTCAACTTCATCTTCATCAGCAAAATCAGTTACAATTAAGGAGACATCAGACGTTAAATCGTCAACTACTATTTTAAACTCAAAAAATGTACTTTCATCATCATCTTCAAGCCATTTATATTTTATTTTTTCATTGGTTTTATATGAAATTCGTTTAGCCTGCTCTTCAGAACCATCCCAGATAAATGTATAAACATCACTTCTGGAATTTACATTATCAGCAAACCATTCACTAAGTCCATCAGGTGTGGACAGATATTGGTATAAAAATGCTGGGGATGAGTGCATTATAAACTCAATACTATATTTTATTTTATCAGACATTAATGTATTTTTAAACTTGGGACGACAATATATATATTATCTCTTTTTAAAAAAAACTTTTTTGTAAAAATAATAAGAAAGAATTCTTGTCTCTACTAAATTTGTTTTTATATTTGCAAACTTAAAAATGGCGAGGTAGCTCAGTTGGTTAGAGCGTCGGATTCATAACCCGGAGGTCGGGGGATCGTGCCCCCCTCTCGCTACTAGATTGGCAGCCTATTCTTTGTGTATTACTTTTTTAGAAATTTTTCCTTCTTACTACCCTCGTACATTTCATATTTAACCAACCTACATTCTAATTTACCATTGAATACTTTAATTTTCTTAGAGGTTCTTAAACCCACATTCTTTAGTCCATTTTCAAAATCTGAAGTAATTAACCATGCATTTGTGTTTGGATAACCATGCTTTAGCGTATTTCCTATTTCTTTATAAAAAATAGGAACATTAATTTCTAATCTCTCTCCATAAGGTGGATTAAAGAGGACTATCGTTTTACCTTCAGTTTCCTTTTCTGTGTTAAAAAAATTTTCTTGTCTTACAGTAATAAAATCTTCTAAATGAGCGTTCTCAATATTGTCTATGGCTTTTCTAATGGCAGATGGGGCTTTGTCATAACCAATAATTTCAGCACTAGATTCTCGTGCTTTTTTAAGTAATGAGTTTTTAATTATATCAAACAAATCCTCATCAAAATCATCCCATTTTTCAAATCCAAATTCTCTTCTATTAATGTTAGGTGGAATTTGATTGGCAATCATAGCCGCTTCTATTAAAATTGTCCCACTTCCACACATAGGATCAATAAAATGCTGACTGCCGTCATAACCTGATAACAAAATTAATCCTGCCGCCAACACCTCATTAATAGGTGCAATATTGGTAGCACTTCTATAACCTCTTTTATGTAATGATTCGCCAGAGCTATCTAAAGAAACTGTACAATCATGTTTTTGAATATGTATATTTATCTTTAAATCTGGATGGTCCAGATCTACATTCGGTCTTTTACCAAACTTATTTCTAAAATAATCAGCAATGGCATCCTTAGTTTTTAAGGATACATAATGAGAATGAGTGAAATTTTCTGCATTGGCCACTGAGTCCACAGCAAAAGTGCCATTTATATTTAAATAATTATCCCATTTAATGGTTTGAAGTTGTTGGTATAGATCGTCTTCATTTTGAACCTTAAAATTTCTAATTGGCTTTAAAATTCTTACGGCCGTTCTTAGACCTAGATTTGCTTTATACATAAACCCCTTATCCCCTATAAAAGATACATTCCTAACGCCAATTTTTATATCCATTGCTCCTAAATTACGGAGTTCTTTTGCTAATAATTCTTCAAAACCAAATAAGGTTTTTGCTAACATTTTAAAATTCTGACTCATTTTACTCAATTTGTCTTGCAAAAGTACACTTAATAAAATGAACTTATAAATACTAATTTTTGATTCCTTACTTTTGTAGGCCGTTTTATATTATTTTAATGACAAATAAAAAAAAAGAGTGGTTTAAAGATTGGTTTGATACTAAATACTATCATATTTTATATCAAGATAGAAATGATGATGAAGCTCAACTTTTTATGCAACATTTAATTTCTTTTTTAGCACTTAATCATGATAGTACTATTTTAGATTTACCATGTGGTAGAGGACGGCATGCCGTTTTTCTAAATAGTCTTGGTTTTGATGTGATTGGTGCCGATTTATCAGAAAATAGTATAACTTTCGCTAAAGAATTTGAAAACGAAAAATTGCATTTTGAAGTTCATGACATGCGTGATCCGTTTGAAAGCAAATTTGATGCTATCTTTAATTTATTTACCAGTTTTGGTTATTTTAATGATGAAAATACGAATATTAAAGTATTGAAAAATTTAAAAAATGGATTAAATCAAAATGGCGTATTGGTAATTGATTTTATGAATGTAAATTATGTAAAAAAATTTATGATTAACCATGAAGTAATTTCTAAAAACAATATAGACTTCACTATAAACAGATCTATTGATGGTAATTTTATTAAAAAAGATATTCAATTTATAGCAGGTGGTATTGCACATCATTATACTGAAAATATTAAATTTTTACCTTTAGAAGTATTAAAAAATTATTTTAAACAAGCAGGTTTGCAAATAAAACACATCTTTGGTTCTTATGATTTAACAGCTTTTGATACTGAAAACTCTAATAGATTAATTCTAATACTTGAATGAATTTTATAGCTTTAATAGTATCAGTAGTTTTTGGAGTTTTACTAGTTGTATCCTTTAAACCTTCAACAAAAGTTATTCAGCTCTTTCTATCATTTAGTGGAGCATACCTTTTATCAATAACGGTATTACATTTGTTGCCGGAAGTATTTGAAGCTCACAAAGAAAATATAGGAGTATATATTCTCTTAGGTATTTTAATACAGACAATTCTAGAATTTTTTTCTAAAGGGGCAGAACATGGGCATGTACACCTGCATCCTTTTACCAATGGTATTCCTTGGTTATTGTTTATCAGTTTAAGTTTACACGCTTTTTTAGAAGGAATTCCCTTAGGAACCGTTGATAGTAATTTATTATTATGGGCTATTGTTGTTCATAAAATACCAATCACTATTGTTTTGTTTATATTTTTGATTGAAACTAAACTTCCAAAAAGTACCACTTATATTTTTATGTCAATTTTTGCATTGATGAGCCCTTTGGGTTTACTAATTAGTAAAGAAACCTCTGTATTTAGCATTTATCATACTGAAATAACGGCTATAATAATTGGAATATTTTTACATATTGCAACTGCCATACTTTTTGAGAGTACAAAAAATCATCAATTCAACGTTAGAAAATTTATTGCGGTTTTATTAGGTTTTTTTATTGCTTTTATAAGTACGCAATGGCTTGTTATGCATTAATTGGCAACATCGCTAATAAATTTGACACGCATTAAACGCAGTTCTTCTTCATCATAATCGCCATCAAATTCATCAAGAGCTTCTTGTATTTTATCTGATTCAGCCTCCATAAAATAGTCATGGATTTCTTCTTGTTGCTCTTCATCTAACAAATTAGCTAAACAATAGTCTATATTGAGTTTAGTACCTGAATATACAATACGTTCCATCTCCTTTGTTAATTCGATCATTGTCAGTCCTTTAGATTTGGCAATATCAATTAAAGGTAATTTTCTATCTGTATTTTGAATAATAAATAACTTTAAAGCTGAATTGGTACCAGTAGTTTTCACTATCAGATCATCTAGTCTTTCAATATTATTATCATCAACATATCTTTTAATTAAGTCCACAAATTCTTTGCCATATTTTTTAGCCTTGCCATCACCTACTCCATGTACATTAGAAAGTTCTTCAATAGTAATAGGATATTTTAAGGTCATATCTTCTAAAGAAGGATCTTGAAAAACGGCAAACGGAGGGACACTCTTTTTCTTTCCTACTTTCTTTCTTAAATCTTTAAGCATTGCCATTAGGGCTTCATCTGTACTAGCTCCAGATCCTTTAGCACTGGTTATAATTCCTGTGTTATCACCATCATCATAAACATGATCTTCTGTCATCATAAATGATTTGGGACTTTTAATAAATGATAATCCTTTATCCGTCAATTTTAAGACGCCATACTGTTCTATTTCTTTGGTTAAATATCCTGCCACTAATATTTGTCGAATTAAGGCCATCCAGAATTTACCTTCTTTGTCATTACCAACACCAAAATATGTTCGTTCATCAGTTCTTCTTGATTTTAACAGTGCATTTGATTTTCCAATTAAGGTATTAACAACTTCTTTAGACTTATACTCTTCATTCGTATCTCTAACAATTTCTAGTAAAGTCTTAACTTGATCTTTAGCCTCTATTTTCGTTTTCGGATTTCTTACATTATCATCCATATCTGCTCCATCTCCATTTACTTCATCAAATTCTTCTCCAAAATAATGCAATAAAAATTTACGCCTAGACATAGAGGTTTCTGCATAAGAAACCACTTCTTGTAATAATGCATGTCCAATTTCTTGTTCAGCAATAGGTTTACCAGATAAAAACTTTTCTAATTTTTCAATATCCTTATAAGCATAAAAAGCCAAACAATGACCTTCACCTCCATCTCTACCACCTCTTCCAGTTTCCTGGTAATAACTTTCTAAACTTTTAGGAATATCATGATGAATAACAAAACGAACATCGGGTTTATCGATCCCCATTCCAAAAGCGATAGTGGCTACAACAACATCAATATCTTCCATAATGAACATATCTTGATGTCTGGCTCTAGTTTTGGCATCTAACCCAGCATGATAAGGAACAGCCTTTATATCATTTACCTGCAAGACCTGAGCAATTTCCTCAACTTTTTTTCTACTTAAACAGTAAATAATACCTGATTTACCTTTAAATTTTCTTACAAATCTGATGATATCCTTTTCTACATCTTTAGTTTTTGGCCTTACTTCATAATATAAATTAGGTCTATTAAAAGATGCTTTATAGGTGGTTGCATTTGTTATTTCTAAATTTTTTAAAATATCTTCCTGAACTTTTGGTGTTGCCGTTGCCGTAAGACCAATAATTGGCACATTATCAATACGTTTTATTATGCTTTTTAAATTTCTATATTCAGGTCTAAAATCGTGCCCCCACTCAGAAATACAATGGGCTTCGTCAATGGCTACGAATGATATTTTTTGGGTTTTTAAAAACTCTATATATTCTTCTTTAGTTAAAGATTCCGGTGCTACATATAGTAATTTGGTAATACCATTTTTAATATCTTCTTTAACCCTATTGACATCACCTTTATTTAAAGAAGAATTCAATACATGTGCAATACCTTCATTTGTAGAAATACCTCTAATAGCATCTACCTGATTTTTCATTAAAGCAATTAAAGGGGAAACCACAATAGCTGTACCGTCTTGCACTAATGCAGGCAATTGATAACATAAGGATTTACCACCTCCTGTAGGCATAATTACAAACGTATCTTCTTTATTGACGAGACTTCTAATTACTTGTTCTTGTAAACCTTTGAATTGATCGAACCCAAAATATTTCTTTAAGGCTTCGTGTAAGTTTAAATTTGTCACTATGATTTATTATTTATCTATAATTTTAGATACATTTGCAACTAAAGATACTACTTTATTTTTATTTATTAAATTTTTTAATATTGAATACAAAAAAAGATATTTTAGAAATTGCAAAGCAAACTATCTCTACTGAAAGTAAAGCGATAGCGAATTTAATAAATTTTTTGAATAAAGATTTTGAAAATGCTGTTAAAATTATTTTAAAATCAAAAGGGAGAGTTATAGTAACCGGAATCGGCAAAAGTGCCAATATTGCTTCAAAAATTGTGGCCACCTTAAACTCTACAGGTACTCCATCTATTTTTATGCATGCAGCAGATGCCATTCATGGTGATTTAGGTATTGTACAAAAGGATGATGTTGTTATTTGTATTTCTAAAAGTGGAAATACACCGGAAATTAAGGTCTTGATCCCTCTAATTAAAGATTCTAAAAATAAGATCGTAGCTATTACAGGTAATATTGAATCGTATTTAGCACAACAAGCAGATTTTGTTTTAAATACATATGTTGAGCATGAAGCCTGCCCAAATGGCCTAGCTCCTACTACCAGTACAACAGCTCAATTAGTTTTAGGTGATGCATTGGCTATCTGTTTGTTAGAAATGAAAGATTTTAGCAGTAAAGATTTTGCAAAATATCATCCCGGTGGCACTTTAGGAAAACGATTGTATTTAAGGGTAAATGATTTGATCCAAAAAAATACAATTCCTTCTGTAAAGCCAGAGGATTCTGTTTCAAATGTCATTATTGAAATTTCTGAAAAACGTTTAGGTGCAACTGCAGTTATTGATAATGATACCATTATAGGTATCATAACAGATGGTGATATTAGAAGAATGCTAAAAGACAATCAGAATTTTATGAACTTAACTGCAAAAGATATTATGGGAGGAAATCCTAAAATTATAGATACAGATGCTATGGCCGTTGAAGCGTTAAATATTATGGAGAATAATAATATTACTCAATTACTAGTTAGTGAAAATGGTAATTATAAAGGGGTGATTCATTTACATGATTTATTAAAAGAAGGTATTATTTAGTATGTCTAAAGAACAAAATGAAATGTCTTTTCTTGGCCATCTTGAAATACTAAGATGGACATTGGTTCGCTCTGCAATAGCAGTACTCATCATGAGTACAGTTGCTTTTATGATGAAATTTTTCATTTTCAATAAAATTATTTTATTGCCTAAAGATCCTTCTTTTTTTACTTATAGATTTTTGTGTAAAATATCGCAAAAATTAGGCACCAATGGACTTTGCATAGATGAAATTCCTTTTATTGTTCAAAGTAGAACAATGGCAGGTCAATTTTCTGCTCATCTATGGACCTCGGTTACTGTTGGTTTTATAGTTGCTTTTCCATTTATATTATGGGAAATATGGAAATTTATAAAACCTGGATTATATCCTAAGGAAAGAAAACATGCCAGGAGTTTTATTTTTATTTCGTCTTTCTTATTCTTTTTGGGTGTGCTATTTGGATATTATTTAATAACACCGCTATCTATTAATTTTTTGGGATCATATAGAGTAGCAAATGAGGTAAATAATAATATTGATTTAAGCTCATATATAGGTTTACTCAGAGCTTCTGTATTGGCTGCAGGTTTGATCTTTGAGATACCCATAATCATCTATTTTTTAACAAAAATGGGATTGGTAACCCCTGAGTTCTTAAAAAAATATAGAAAATATGCTTTAGTTTTAGTATTGGTTTTGGCGGCGATTATTACACCACCAGATATAATTAGCCAGTTTATTGTGGCTATACCAATGGCAATTTTATATGAGATTAGTATTATAATTTCAAAAGTAATTGTTAAAAGGGAAAAAAAGGCTGCCGCTGCAAGTCCATAAATTTTATTATTTTTACCATTATGAACTTGAAAGTAGATGAATATATAAATAAGCACGTTCTTTTTTCAAAAAAGCTATCTGAACTTAGAAAGATAATTCTATCTACTAAACTTGAAGAAACTATTAAATGGAATTTTCCTGTTTATACATTGAATAATAAAAATATTTTGAGTATTGGTGCTTTTAAAAACCACATTGGTATCTGGTTTTTTCAAGGGGCTTTGTTGAAAGATGAACATCATGTCTTACAAAATGCTCAGGAAAAAACAAAGGCCATGCGTCAATGGAGATTTGACAATGATTCCAAAATAGAAAATGAATTACTGTTGTCATATATTGAGGAAGCCATAATAAATGAAAAAAAAGGCTTGAAAATTAAGCCCACTAAAAAACCTTTAGTAATTCCACAGGAACTGAAACAAGTTTTTAGAGAGAATAGCAATTTATCCAATATATTTGATGCTTTGACTTTAAGTAAAAAAAGAGAGTTTGCAGATTATATTTCTGAAGCCAAGCGAGAAGCTACTAAAGTTAAGAGAATAGAAAAAATAGTTCCCATGATTATTAACAATATAGGTTTACATGATAAATATAAAAATTGTTAATTTCTTAGTTTAAAACATTTTAAAATTCACATTACATTCTTCGATTTCTAAATAAAAAAAGGGAAATTGACATCCTTAATACTAGGTTTAGACTGATTAACAACATTAAATTATGATTTTAAGAGCTGAAAATATTAAAAAAATATATGGGAATAGAACCGTTGTAGATGGTATTTCTTTACAGGTGGAGCAAGGTGAAATTATTGGCTTATTGGGTCCGAATGGAGCAGGAAAAACAACTTCTTTCTATATGATTGTAGGAATGGTTAAACCCAATGAAGGTAAAATATTTTTAGATGATGTAGATATTACTGATGACTCTATGTATAAACGTGCTCAAAAAGGTGTTGGTTATCTGGCTCAGGAAGCATCCGTATTTAGAAAATTATCTGTTGAAGATAATATTCTGTCTGTATTACAATTTACCCAATTGTCGAAAAAACAACAAAAAGAAAAATTAGAATCGTTAATAAAAGAGTTTAGTTTAGGTCATGTACGTAAAAATAGAGGAGATTTATTATCCGGTGGTGAGAGAAGACGTACAGAAATTGCCAGAGCTTTAGCATCTGACCCCAATTTTATATTGCTAGATGAACCTTTTGCAGGTGTAGATCCTATAGCGGTTGAAGATATTCAAAGTATTGTTTCTCACTTAAAAGACAGGAATATTGGTATTCTTATTACCGATCATAATGTTCAAGAAACATTGGCGATAACTGATAAGACCTATTTGATGTTTGAAGGTGGTATTTTAAAGGAAGGTACACCACAAGAATTAGCGGAAGATGAAATGGTTAGAAAAGTATATTTAGGTGAAAATTTTGAGTTAAAAAAAGCAAGACCATTAAAATAAATTGATATTGACCCTTTTATTTTATGATGAATTATAAGCTTTTGTATATAAATAAAAAGTGTCAAGATAAATATTATAAAAAAGGTTGTTAACATAATGAACAACCTTTTTTCAACTCTAAATTTTTACTTATTTATTAGCCTTCTTCAGACAATACACCCACTACTTTTCCTTTGTCATTAATTAATAAGAAATAGGGGTAATTTTTTCTCTCTATTTTAAAACTATATATTTTCTCGGTATTATTACTTTTTTC
>DEIV01000114.1 GCA_002352665.1 Flavobacteriaceae bacterium UBA2765 | reverse complement strand
CGGAGCCAATACCATTTGGATGAGTCAATTTTTAGATTGCTTTTCTGAAGAAGAAATATTGAAAATCTTAACTACTTGTGTTCAATCTATGGATGATAATGCAGAGTTGCTAATCATGGAAACCTTTACGGACAGGCAAAAATTTAAGAATGCAAAATTTATTTTAGAGGCAACCTCATTATATTTTACGGTAATGGCGAATGGAAACAGCAAAATGTATCCTGCAGAAGTAATGATTAATATAATTGATAAAGCAGGCCTAACAATTAAAGAAGATATAAATATTGGGGAATACCATACTATTTTGGTATGCAATAAAAAATAATAATATTGAGTGAAAAATTATATTCAAAGCTATTGTATAATTAAAAATAATACGGTTAGGCTGAATGGTCAACTCGATTATTTAGAAAAAAACAACCTAGATTTTTCTGATTTTTCTAAAAAATTGTATAAAGAACTCAAATTAAGCTATTCAAAATTTTTTAAAATGGATAACTTAAGTAAATTAGCCTTTTTAGGAGCGGAATATATTTTTAGAGACATCGAAACAAAGACCGACAAGAATGTTGCAATTGTATTATCCAATAGAGCATCGAGTTTAGATACAGATAGAAAACATCAACATTCAATACAAGATAAAGATAGTTATTATCCTAGTCCGGCGGTTTTTGTATATACATTACCCAATATAGCCATTGGAGAAATTAGCATCAGGCATCAGTTAATGAGTGAAAATGCCTTTTTTGTTTTTGACAGTTTTAATCCTCAATTTTTAAGTAATTATGCGGATATTTTAATTGATAAAAATAAAGCGGAAAGTGTACTTTGTGGATGGGTTGATTATGACAATGACCAGTATGAAGGTTTTATGTATCTGGTATCCCACAAAGGAAATTTAAAACATACAGTAAAAGAATTAACAAACATATATCAAAATAAGGAATAGATGGAAGTATTAAAATTGGAATTAAAAGAAAAAATTATTGAGCAATTAAATTTAGAAGATGTATCAACTGATGAAATTGGAGATAATGATGCTCTTTTCGGCGATGGATTAGGCTTGGATTCAATTGATGCATTAGAGCTCATCGTTATGTTAGATAAAGATTATGGTATTAAATTATTAGATCCAAAAGAAGGTAAAAAAATATTCCAATCAATTGAGGTCATGGCTGCATATATTACAGAGCATAGAACTAAATAAATGAGTACAAAAGTTGCCATAACCGGTATGGGTATTATATCTTCAATAGGTACAACTGTTGAAGAAAATTATGCAGCTTTAATTCAAAGTAAACCTGGTATCTCTATAATTTCGCATTTAGAAACACGTCATAAAAATAATATTATGGTTGGCGAAATTGAGCTAACCAATGATGAATTGGTAAAGCAGTTGAATTTACCTGAGATCAATTGTTATTCTAGAACAGCTATGTTGGGTGTTTTAGCGGCTAAACAAGCAGTACAAAATGCAGATATTTCAGATATTACAGATTGTAAAACTGGATTAGTTTCGGCTACGAGTGTCGGTGGAATGGATATGACCGAAAAATATTATTATGAGTATGTAAAGGATGATACGCATCATAGATATATAGCAGGTCATCATGGTGGTGATGCTACTCAAAAAATAGCCCAACAGCTTGGTATTACTGATTTTGTTACTACCATAAGTACAGCATGTTCTTCTTCTGCAAATGCAATTATGTTGGGGGCAAGATTGATAAAAGCAGGAAAGTTAGATAGGGTAGTGGTTGGTGGAGCGGATTGTTTGTCTAAGTTTACTATTAACGGATTCAAAACGTTAATGATTTTATCTGATACGTATTGCATGCCTTTTGATAAAAATAGGAAAGGGTTAAATCTAGGAGAAGCGGCAGCATTTTTAGTACTGGAATCTGATAAAATTGTAAAGCAACAAAATAAAAAAGTATTGGCTTATGTTTCAGGCTATGGCAATGCTAATGATGCTTTTCATCAAACAGCATCTTCAGAAAATGGTGATGGAGCAACATTGGCCATGCAAAAAGCATTTAAGGTAGCTCAACTATTACCTGAACAAATTGATTATATAAATGCTCATGGAACGGCAACACCAAATAATGATCTGTCAGAAAGTAGGGCAATACAACGTGTATTTGGTAAAGAAATACCCGATTTAAGTTCAACCAAGGCTTTTACAGGTCACACATTGGCGGCTGCTGCCGCCATAGAAGCAGTATATTCAGTGCTGGCATTACAACATAATAAGGTTTTTCCTAATCTTAATTTTAAAACCGCTATTGAAGAAGTAGGCATTGTGCCTATAACCTCAGTAAAGGAGAAACAGATTCAACATGTACTATCTAATTCCTTTGGTTTTGGAGGGAATTGTTCAACATTAATATTTTCAAAAAATTAAATGGAAGCTTGTTATATTAACGGTCTCGGTTGCATTTCTGCTCAACATACTGCTGATAATCATCAGTTTTTAGAGCAAATAGTTATCTATGATAAAAATATATTAACAGCAATCAACCCAAATTATAAGGAGTATATACCACCTGCTGCCGCAAGAAGAATGGCCAAGGGTGTTAAAATGGGTGTTGTAGCGTCTAGTTTGGCCTTAAAAGAGGCACAAATTGATAAACCTGATGCCATTATTTCAGGAACGGGAATGGGTTGTTTGCAAGACTCAGAAAAATTTGTAAGTGCGATGATTGATGATGATGAAGAGTTTTTAACGCCCACCTCATTTATCCAATCTACTCACAATACCGTTGGTGCTCAAATTGCATTAGGATTGCAGTGTAAAGCCTATAATTTTACTTATGTGCATGCGGCCATTTCATTTGAATCTTGTTTAATAGATGCACAACTAAAGTTTAATGAAAATGAAGCCAATCAAATATTAGTTGGAGGCGTTGATGAGCAAGGGGCTCATACGTATGGTCTACATGAAAAAATTGAACATATTAAAAATGAAAAGGTCAATACTTTTGATATAAAAAATTCAAGTTCCAGCGGGGCTGTTTTTGGAGAAGGAGCATCGTTTTTTGTGTTGTCAAATATAAAGCAAAAAAATACCTATGCACAGCTGACAGATGTTGAGATAATAAGTCAATTAAATCCTGAATTGTTAAACAGTCGTATTGAAGCATTTTTAGAAAGTAATCAGCTTTCCGTTCAAGATATTGATGCCATAATTTTAGGACTAAATGGTGATGTAGATTATGACCATTACTATGCTCATTTACAAAATAGTATTTTTTCAAACACCCAACAGTTGTATTATAAGCATTTATGCGGTGAGTACAATACTGCTTCATCTTTTGGGTTTTGCTTAGGAGCTCATGTGATCAAACATCAGCATACACCACAAGCAGTTGTCTTGAATGATGTTGATTCTAGAGAATATAATAATGTACTCTTGTATAATCAGTATAGAGGGTTGAACCATAGCCTAGTTTTAATGCAGTCATGTTAAAATTCCATTGGGTAAATAGCATCTTTATTTTATTAGTCATTTTATTGTTTATTTTTAAGGTACCCGTTTATATTTTTATCTTATTGATTTTTGGATGGTTAATCTTAACTATTATTGGATCATTTCATATGAGATGGAATTATCATGTAAATGCATTAAATTTTAATGCTCAAGTTAAGCAAAATGCAATCGCCATTACTTTTGATGATGGTCCTCACCCAGAATATACACCTCAAATATTAGCCATTTTACAACAATATAATGCTAAAGCTACGTTTTTTTGTATAGGGAAGGAGATAGAAAAACATCCTGAGTTATTTAAAAAAATGGTTGAAGATGGTCATGTTGTGGGTAATCATTCTTTTAGCCATTCTAATCATTTTGGTTTTTTTACTAGTAGTAAAGTGATTGATGAGTTAAACCAAACTAAAAAATTGATAAACAAAATTATAAGAAAAAACTGCACTTTATTTAGACCACCATTTGGTGTGACCAATCCTGCAATTAAAAAAGCAATAAGACAAACCAATTCTCATGTAATAGGTTGGAATAAAAGATCATTGGATACTAAAATTAAAGACCCCGAAAAAATATATCATAGAATTACAAAAGGTTTAAAAGCCGGTGACGTTATTTTATTACATGACACCAATGAAAGAGCTGTAAGTGTTTTGGAACAATTATTGTTATTTTTACAAAAAAATCAATTAGAAACAATTACTATTGATAAATTATTTGAAATTGAAGCCTATGATTAAATATTTTTATATTGTTTTTTTAGTTGTGAGTATTTCTACTGTAACTGGACAAGAAACCGCACTAAGCAGGGCTGAAATTGTAGCGTTTAAAGAAAATGTTAAGTTGGTATCTACAAAAACAAAGACCATAGAAAGTAGTTTTACACAATATAAACATCTTGAATTTTTATCTAATGATATTAAAACATCGGGCAAAATGATTTTTAAGGTCCCTAATTTGGTAAAATGGGCGTATACTGAACCATTTCAATATAGTGTCATATTTAAAGAAGATAAAATATTGATCAATGATGAAGGTAAAAAAAGTGATGTCAATATAGGATCAAGTCAATTATTTAAAAAATTAAATCAACTCATCGTAAATAGCATAAGTGGTAATATGTTTGATAATAATGAATTTGAAATAAGCTACCATAAGACCGATAGTTACTACCGCATAAATTTTCTTTTTAAAAATAAAGATATCAATACCTATATAAAACAGTTTGTATTAAAATTTGACAAAAAGAATTATAGGGTATTTGAAGTAAAAATGATAGAACCATCAGAAGATTATACTCAAATTATTTTTGATGATCAAAAAGTAAATCAACCAATTAAAGATGAGGTTTTTACTAATTAAGGCTTTGATAATCGCAAGTTTATCCTCTTGCACCTTGAGCACTACCAAGCATTTAACTGCAATAACACCTGACGTGATAAATTATCATAACGGGTATTTTTCAGATCTTGATAAAGATTATATATACAAGGCAAACATTGAAGTTTATGGTCATCATTTTGGTGGACTTATGATTATTAAAAAAATTAAAAATAAGCATCATAGGGTGGTGTTTACGACAGAATTTGGTAGTAAAATGTTAGATATAGAATTGATAGATCATAATTTTAAAACCAATTTTATAGTTGATGAGCTCAATAAAAAAATGGTACTCAATACATTAAAAAAAGATTTTAAACTGATCTTGCAAGAGGTGCATAAAGTTGAAAAGATGTATAAAAAGAAGAATTTTATAGTCTATCAATCAAAAACTGATAAGCGTTATAATTTTTTCTTTGTCAATGATTATAATCAGCAGCTTGATAGCATAGTAAATACTTCTAAAACAAAAGAAAAAGTTATGGTTTCTTTTAAAAATGTAGAAGGTTTGTTGGCAAAAGAGCTGTCTATTGTACATAAAAATATAAAGCTGACAATCGATTTAAAATACGTTGGAAAAACGGACAATACCGAATCTCCGAATCCAAAATAATATAGGGACTTCGCACAGCCGAAGTTTTATTAATAGCTTTTAGAGAGAACGAATCATATCATTTCGTACAAAGTTTTCTACAAAATTAATACAGTAAATGAAGATAAGCAAAAAATATTACTTTATAGTAGGGATAATAATCTCATTTCTAATTTAAATATTGTAGAGGAAGGTATTAATGTAAAATATGACAGTATAAATAATAGATCTATTATTTATTCATTTGGCACTGACCTAATAGATAATAGGTTGGAATCAAATCAATTGGATTTTAGTTCTGAAATCAATAAAACCTCTTTTTTAAACAATTATTTTTTAAAAATTATGATATTATTTTAATAAAAATTGATGATCAAGAAAATAATTTATGCAAGACATATCCTTCATCAATTGAATTAAAAAGTTTTGGAGAAAGTCTTTTTAAAGTGTCAAATAAGGAGAAAGTTTTATCAAATGAAGAAAGATTTAAGTTTATTAAAATAATAAATAAAGAATTTATTAATATTGAATCTTTATATAAGTTAGAAAAGAAATATGCTATAATCTTTTTTAGATATAAAAATGGAAGAATAAAATGCTTATGCAAAATGGAGTCTCAGAAAGAAAAAGATAGTCTTGAATTACAATTACAATTATTTTTTGATAAAAATTCATTTGATTTTTTAGATTATGCAGTTTTTCCAATTTTAAAAAAATAGCCCGCTCGGCGAAGTCCCCCGCTCCCGCGAGATTGTATCTCGTGGTAAATAGTAAAGAACACAGACAGCTACTTTAAGAAATTAGGCTAGTTTTTTATAAATAAATTTTAAGAAGCTAGAAATGCAAGCCAATAATGGAATATTAGTTGGCAAAACCCCGTTCGGTGAAGTCAAACTGCTGTGCGAATGTCCCCTGACTTCGCACGATATTGAATAATTAAAGCAACATAATTAGTACCTTTTTTGTATATTGTAACGGGTTAATGAGTAAAGTATATACAATATCTGATCAAAGTAAAGCACATTTTATTACGGCAACAGTGGTAGATTGGATAGATGTTTTTACTAGAAAGATATATAGAGATATTATCATTGATAATTTAAATTTCTATAGTAAAAATAAGGGTTTAATTATCTATGGATATGTGATAATGAGCAATCACATTCATTTGATTATTCAGTCAGAAAACGAAAATTTATCAGATATCCTACGCGACTTTAAAAAATTTACAGCTAAAACAATTTTAGAAAAAATACAATCAGAACCTGAAAGTAGAAAGGAATGGATGTTAGAACGCTTTAAAAAAGCAATAGAAACTCATAATAGAAATAAAAATTTTCAATTTTGGAGGTATGGTAATCATGCAGAAGAAATTTATTCAGAAAAATTTCTATGGTCTAAATTAGATTATATTCATATGAACCCTGTACGATCTGGTATTGTAAAACGACCGCAAGAATATATCTATTCAAGTGCCAATAATTACATTAATAATACAGGAATTATTGAGGTAACTTTAGCTGATAACCCTGTAATAAATACACAAAAGACATCAAATATTAAGAATTATTTTAGATATGACTAGTTGTTGTACGAAGTCAGGGGACTTCGTACAGCTTGGTCCCGATGACCCAAACTTACCAAGCGGCACTAAAAAAGAACAACAATTTACAACCTACGACGCATTAGAACAGGCAGATTTAACTGTTTTGACTACCATCGATACAGAATATCAAAAGCCCACCTTTTTATCGGGTAATGTGGCAAAAACCAAAAATGAAAATACAACAACCTATTATAGTTATGATATTTACGGACGTGTAAAATACATGGTGCAAGACATTGCGGGCTTGGGCTTAAAAACCATCAATTATAAGTACGATGCTATAACCGGAGCTGTATTAAAAGTAGATTATCAAAAAAAGAATGCACTAGAACGTTTTGTGCATAGCTATACTTACAATACCATAGATCAACTTATAAAAGTAGAAACCTCTACTGATGATGCCACCTATACCAATCAAGCCGAATATACCTATTATGAAACTGGAGCTTTACGCCGCACCGTATTGGCAGAAAATTTGCAAGGCATAGATTATATTTATAACTTAGCAGGACAACTAAAAGCCATTAATGATCCGGACGGGAACGACCCTGGTAACGATGGCAGTAATGGCGTTAGTGCAGATGTATTTAGTATGACTTTAGATTATTATACAGGCGATTATAACCGTGCCAACATTCATACGGTAACCGAAGGCAATGACCAATACAATGGCAATATAAAAGCCATGACATGGAAAACCAATGGTGCTGTTGCTGATGGGAGGGAAACCTATTATTATGATTATAACAAAAACAACTGGTTAGCAAGTGCAGGATTTTCTGCTCCTGTAGATGGTAGAGGGTCTGTTCTTGATAGTATTACTAAAAATGGTGTGATTACAACTAACGGACAAGCATTGGCAAGAAAATGTATTATTCTCGCACCCGGTTTTCATGTAGCAGCAGGTGTAGAATATTTGGCAAAAATAGACCCCAACGCTACTGGTGCAGATGGTGGCGACCATAATGTAACCAATTTAACCTACGACCAAAACGGAAACATACTATCGTTGAACAGAAACAAAGACACCCAAAGTGGCAACAACCGTATGGATGAGTTAACTTATCATTACAAACCCAACCTAAACCAATTAGATCATGTTTCTGATAAGGTTGATGAAGATGGTATAACTACTAATGCCGACGATATCAAAACCCAGGCTGCCAATAATTATAGTTACAATAGCATTGGGCAATTGGTAAGCAATACAGAAGAAGGTATTAGCTATATGTATAATGCCAGTGGTTTGGTAACCGAAGTGCAGAAAGGCAACCTACCGCTTGTAAAGTTTTATTATAATGACAAAGGCCATAGGGTACGGAAAGAAAGTTTTGTAAATGGTAAGTTAACAAGTACTGACCATTATGTACGCGATGCCGCAGGAAGTACCTTAGCCATTTATAAAAATAGTACCTTAACAGAAATGCCTATTTACGGAGCTTCCCGTTTAGGGGTACACTATAAAACGGGCAGTAAGGATGTTTACCAACTCACTGACCATTTAGGCAATGTACGTGCCGTCATTGCAAAAGTTAGCAATAGTGCTGCAATTTCTAGCTCAACTGATTACTACCCCGGTGGGATGGCAATGCCCGGGCGTCAAACAGTAGGCGGTGAATTGTATAGATACGGCTACCAAGGTGAGTTTGCTGAAACTGACCCAGAGACTGGAAAACCTATGTTTCAGTTGCGATTGTATGACCAGAGAATTAATAGATGGTTAAGCCCTGACCCTTATGGACAATATGCAAGTCCATATCTTTCAATGGGTAATAATTGGATAAATAGAATTGACCCTGATGGTGGTTATGATGAGCCTCCTACTTGGGAAGGAAACGATGGGGATTTTTATCACGACCCAAATGATAATACTAATTATGTTTTTACAGAGGGAACTTGGGTTGAATCATTACCAGAAGTTATTGTTACAGCTAATGGCAGTTCTAATTTGCAATCTATTGTTCCTGATTATAGAATATCTTCGCCAACCAGTCAACAAAGTTGGTTTACAAATTTCTTTTTAGATGATAGAACTGTTAATCACGGTAATCTTACATTTAAAGTAAATAATGATGGTTTTGCAACGGGTTTAGCACCTCAAACAGGAATGGGAGCTTTAGGGTTAGTTGGAGGACCTAGTTCATATAGATTAGGGAAGAATTTAATTAAATCTGGTGTTTCTAGACCTGCTAATTCTGCTGCTCATCATATTGTTGCAGGTAATGACAGGCGAGCAAGATTAGCAAGAAAGTTGCTTGCAGCAGAAAAGATTGGAATAAACTCAGCTAAAAATGGTATATTTTTACCAAGGTCATCTAAATTTATCAAAGTTAAAGATGCGATACCACATTCTAGAATACACACAAATTTGTATTATAGAGAACTTACAAAAAAATTACAAAATGCTGGTCCAGGTAATGTGGGTAAAGCTTTAGAGCAGTTTAAACAGAGTATTTTAAACGGGACAGTAAAATATTAATATTTATGAAAATTTATAGAATAGAGGTTGATGTTGAAAAGTATCAATGGATAATGGCTGATATTAGTGAAGAGGATAATAATTTTATAACTGTTCATTTTTTTAATGGTGAAGAAAAAAATAATTGGCCAAAAGATATTGATTTTTACGTTTACAACCCTAAAAAATTAAAGGGTAATTTTTTTTATTTAGATGGAGGGAGTGCTTTAGTTTTTGACCAAGCTGTTTATGACAGTCCTATTTTTGATTTATTTGAACAAGCAGGTCAAATTATTCCTATTAATTGTTCTGGAGAAAGATTATATATTCTGAATGTTTTAGAATGTGTAAATATGCTTAATTTAAAGAAATCCAAATTTGAGACTTATAACGATGGTTCAAAAGGTGATGTTTTAGATTTTTATTTTTATGAAGATAGAATTTCTGAATCTTGTATTTTCAAAATACCTCAAATGAATGCTTCGCAGATACTTACATATAGTGGAGTTAAAGATGCAAGTGATGAATTTATTTATCTTTACAATAAATTTAATTTTACAGGTTTAGAGTTTGAAAAATTATATGAAACTCCTGCTCCAACTAGTCTGTGACTATTAGCGATAAGAGTAAGAAAAAATATTTAAGAAGCTACTGTAAGAGGTAGCTTTTTTAGTTTTAAATAGCCTTTAATTTAGCAGCTTTGACGAGATTGTCAATAAGATAAAAGATATGCTGTTTATCTTCATTAGGTAAATGCTCAATGTCATTGATGCGTTTTAAAACCTCTTTGTCATAAGTAGATAAAGAACCCTCACCAATTAAATAATCAATAGATACATCAAAGGTTTTAGCAATCTTTAAAAGAATATCTACAGATGGTGTGTTTTCATTACGCTCGTAGTTGCCAATAATTGTACGAGAAACTTCTACCTTTTTGGCAAGCTCACTTTGTGAAAGATTAAACTTCTTTCTTAAGGTGGTTATTTTACTTCCGATGTCTAACATACTTACCTAAAATCAAGTGTTTGTATTGATTAATGACAAAAGTAGTTAAAATATCTTGACAAAAGAAATGCTGTTTTGACTGTTTAATGAAAAGAAAAGTATACATTTGTCAAGAATTATTGGCAAACAAATATTTTAAACAATGGGTATAAAACTTCAAACAGATAGCACAGACCAATTAATCTACGAGAACGATTTACTACAATTAACAGTTTTAGGTGGTATAAAGTTAGAAGGATTGGACAGAATGCGAAGTACCTTAAAAGTACAGTTACAAGAAAGTAGCAGACCACCAGTAAGACATAACCTCGATTTATATAACGATACACAACTGGAAAAGTTTATAAGAAAATGTGCAGAACGCTTGGAAATAGGAACATCAATAATATCAGCCAGTTTAAGCGAACTCACGGAAGAACTGGAAAAATACCGTTTACAGGAAATAAAATCTAAAGAAGAAAACCTAAAACCAAAATTTAAGAAGCTCAATTTAGGAGAAATCGAAGAAGCCGAAACCTTTTTAAGGTCTAAAGACCTATTAGGCAAGACAAATGAATTGATTGGTAAAAGTGGTGTTATTGGAGAAGAAGTAAACCGACTGTTAATGTACATCATCTTTACAAGCAGAAAACGAGAACAACCTTTACACGTTATAGGCTTAGGAAGTAGCGGAACAGGAAAAACACATTTACAAGAAAAAGTAGGCGAACTCATTCCAGAAGAAGAACGAGTAAGCATCACTACTCTATCCGAAAATGCCTTTTATTATTTTGGAAAACAGGAGCTTAAAAACAAAGTGATATTAATCGAAGATTTAGACGGAGCAGAAAATGCGCTTTATCCATTACGAGAATTACAAACCAAAAAAAGAATCGTAAAAACCATAGCAAGTAAAAATACCAAAGGCGAAACCCAAACCAAATATTTAGTAGTTGAAGGTCCTGTTTGTGTTGCAGGTTGTACCACCAAAGAACATATTTATGAAGATAATGCCAATAGAAGTTTTTTGATATATCTTGATGAAAGCACAATGCAGGACGAGAAAATAATGCAATATCAAAGACAATTATCTGCTGGCGAAATCAATACCTACGAGCAAAAAGAAATACAAGAATTTTTACAAAATACACAGCGAGTTTTAAAACCAATAACGATTAGAAATCCTTTTGCCAATAAACTCAATCTTCCACAGTCTGTATTTAAACCAAGAAGAACCAACAACCATTATTTACAGTTTATAGAAGCCATTACATTTTACTATCAATACCAACGAGAACAGCAAACAGATAAGGAAACAGGAGAAATATATATCGAAACCACATTAGAAGATATTGAAAATGCAAATATGCTTTTAAGGGAAGTTTTGCTTCGTAAAAGTGACGAGTTAACAGGAAGTTGCAGAAACTACCTTGAAACCCTCAAGACCTATCTAAAAGCTAAAAAGAAAAAGGAATTTACAGGATTAGAGATTAGAACACAATTACGCATCAAAGAAAGTACGTTACGCAACTACCACAAACATTTACAGCTATTAGGTTACATCAAAAGAAACACTAATAAAAAGACCAGAAGTTACACCTTTGAACTGGTAATATCCAAAGATTACGATAAACTACAAAAGGATATACAAACCGTATTAGACAAGGCATTACAGAATATACTTGCATTGAGAGAAGTCGAAATGAAGAAGAAATAAAACGCAAGTCGCAACTAAATCGCAAGTACTCTTTTTGCGAAATAGTAATCACAAAATCAATTACTTAAACCTAAATCGCAACAAATCTAAAAAATGGATAAGTGCAATGAAAAAATTAATCCTTAAAAACGAGAGCTTCCAATACATCGAAAAGAGTTTTAGAGAATGGTTAGATGTTTTAGGCTATGCAGAAAGTACGGTTTACAACTTGCCAAATCACATACGAGAACTCTTTTATTTTTTAGAACAGAATAATATTAATAACATCAATCAATTGGATAATCAGTTAATCAAAGAACATTATAACAACTTAAAATTACGAAGTAATGACAGGAAAGGAGGAGCATTAAGCAACGGAAGTTTAAACAAACATTTACAAGCACTTTATAAATTTACAGAGTATTTACGTCAAAGCGGCAGGATAATCCTGCCTAAACTAAACATTGACTGGGAAACAGACGACACCAAGCATATAGAAACCCTAACTACAACCGAAATACAGCAACTTTACAAAGCAACACGATTTTATCCTAAAAACGTAAAATACACAAAACCACAATACTTTTTTGAAGCAATAGCCTTACGAGATTGTGCAATGTTAACGGTGTTTTATGGTTGTGGATTACGAAGAAATGAAGGCTATCACTTAACCATTGATGATATAAATTGGGAGAGAGGCACGCTACACGTAAGAAAAGGAAAAGCCAATAAAGAAAGATTAGTACCAATAAACAAAGCCAATTTAAAATACCTACAAGACTATGTTTATGATGCCCGACCTTTATTATTAAAAAGCATCAATGATGCTGCATTTTTTATTAATGAAAGAGGAAGTAGATTAACAGCACAAAGTCTGTCTATACGCTTAAAAATATTACAACAAAGAACAGATGATATTACACTACAAAAAAAGAATGTAAGACTACACGTTTTACGTCATAGTATTGCTACGCATTTACTCGCCAACGGAATGCCATTAGAGAATATTAGCAGGTTTTTAGGACACAACTCATTAGAATCTACGCAAGTTTATACACATTTAGTAAATCAAGAAGATGGCAATTAAATTAGGGAAAACAAAAGACAGCAGAACACGTAAAAAGAAAGTTACAGAGGATGCAGAACTGGAACTGTTACAGCGATTACAAAATGAAAAAGACCAACTAGAATTTATCAAATATCTATTACAAAAAGGCTATAGTATTAAAAGTGGAGAACGTTATTTAAAGGATGTTCAATTATTTAAAAAATGGTTAAATAAAGAGAATATTACAGAAGAAGCAGTTAGTTATAATGATATTACGCACTACATACAAAGCAAAAAAGGAAAGGTAAAACAAATCACAATACAAACTGTTTTAGCAAGTTTAAAGCAATATTATAACTACTTACAAGAATTAGGTTTTGTAGCAGAAAACCCAACATTAAACGTCCAAATAAAAGGTATAAAGCGAAGCATATTACACAACATTTTAAGCAAACAAGAATTGGAAAAAATATACTTTGATTATAAGCTTGTTCCTGCGAAGGCAGGAAACCAATCCAAAATAAGCTTGTCTAAAAAACGGAATGAAATTATTATAAGTCTATTAATTTATCAAGGATTAAACACAAGTGAAATACAACGACTAACCACAAAAGACATCAAGTTAAGAGAAGGAAAAATATTTATAAACGGAGGCAGAAGAAGTAACGAAAGAACTTTAAAATTAGAAGCACATCAAATCTTGGATATTATGGAATACACTTTGCAAGTGAGGCAAACAATTTTAAGCGAAACAAAGAAAGAAACAGATCTATTTTTTATAAGTCAAGGAAGTAGTTATCATCTTGGAAATGTAATGAGTAAATTAATGCAACAATTACACAAACAAAACAAACAAGTAAAAAGTGTAAAACAAATACGAGCTTCAGTAATCACAAATTGGCTAAAGAATTACAATCTTCGAGAAGCCCAATATTTTGCAGGACATCGTTATGTAAGTTCAACAGAAAACTATTTAATCAATGACTTAGAAGATTTACAAGAAGATATTAATAAGTATCATCCAATAATTTAGGTATCGCAAATTGCGACACCCAATTTTGGAGGTCACAATTTGTGACCTCTAATAAATAAACTATTTTTACAATCCAAAATAAAATTAAAAATGAGTAAAGAAATCAGTATTCCAAACGAAATAATCACAAGTAAAATTTATAACATTAGAGAGCAAAATGTAATGTTAGATAGTGATTTAGCCGAACTTTACCAAGTTGAAACAAGAAGATTAAATGAGCGAATAAAAAGAAATATAGACCGTTTTCCTAAAGATTTTATGTTTAGATTAACAAAGGAAGAATGGGAAAACTTGAAGTCGCAATTTGCGACATCAAGTTGGGGTGGACGTAGAAAGTTACCTTATGTATTTACTGAACACGGAGTTTTAATGTTATCAAGTATTTTAAATAGTGAAAGAGCGATTGCTGTAAATATTAAAATTATGCGAGTTTATACTCAAATAAAAGGAATGCTTTTAACACATAAGGACTTACTTTTAAAGATGCAAGAAATTGAAGGAAAAGTATCATCGAACGAAGACCAAATAATGTTGATTTTTGAATATATCAAACAATTTGAAGAAATAAAAAAGCAAGAATTAGAACAGGAAAATAGAAAGAAAATAGGCTATAAAAAAGATTAAAATCCCCACAAAACAAAACCCAGTTTTTTCGTTCCTCAAAAGCCTCTGTTTTTTGTTTTGTTCCGCTCGCCACACTTCTGTAGTTTTTAAGTCATATTTTTTGTATCCAAAGCGAAAACAACACTTTGCATTTGCTTGTGCCTCACAATTACAAACAGTTGTGCCAACGCTCAAAAACAAAAAATCCGCCATAAAAACCACCCAAAGCAAAGTTACATAATAGTAGTTATAATACTAAATGCTTTTATTGGTTTGCTCCCGCCGAAAGGCGGACAGGTCGCAGTTTTAATTTATTTTGTAAGTTATAACTGCTATTATGTAAAATTGCGGACTTCTCCAACGCTTTTTGCCATCGCTACTGCCAACGCACTACGAACCATAATTATTTTGCTCAATCGTCGCAAAACCTCTATCATTTTATTATTAGTTGAAAATCCACGCATCAGCGACCTCTTTTTCAACTAATAATAAAACGTTTTACTGCTATTGAACGTTTTGAAAAGTAACGAAAAAGAGGCTGTAAATGTGGCGGATTTTCGTTGCTTTTTAAAATGACTTGTTCTTCATCCGAGTAAGCAAAAGCGATGGAAGAAATGAGAAAGGGAGTATTTAACATAAAACTGGTTATAACTTACAGTTTGGGCTTCGGTTCGGATTTAAGCGACTGTATTATAACCCGTTTTATGTTAAATATCGAGGAAAGGAAAGCGGAGAAAATACAGAAGCTTTTGAGGTACGAGAAAACTGGATTTTTGGAGCGTGGAATTAATCAAAAGGTTATATATTGTGTGCATATAATGGGATGTCAACAGCTTACATATCAAAAAAACAACTTTCTACAGGTCGTACATAGAAAAAACGGTCAAGTGCAGAAAAAAAATGCATTAGATTACTTTTCATTCGGTATGCCTATGCCGGGAAGGCAGACTGTGGGCGGCGAATTATACCGTTATGCCTTTCAAGGGCAAGAAAAAGACCCTGAAACCGGGAAGGAAGCTTTTCAATTACGCCTTTGGGATAGTAGAATTGGGAGGTGGTTGACGACAGATCCTGCAAGACAATTTCATTCGCCTTATTTAGGAATGGGGAATAACCCTATAAATGGTGTTGATCCTGATGGAGGATGCTGGGATGAGTTCGGAAATCCTTGTCCAGATGGAGCACTTGGAGATGTTTTCACGGATTATGATGGCGTGGAATGGACTTTTGGAGAAAGTGGTTGGGATACAAACGCTTTTGCTTCTTCAGATGTTTTCTTAACAGATTATTCTAGGTTATTGAACGATTTAGGTACTGGACTAGCGATTGGTGGATTTGGTACTGCTAATTTTGAGAGGGCAATTAGTAAGTCACTCGCTAATAGATCATATGTAATAAATACAGGTAAAACTTTGAATCAAATAGATGATGTTGTTAATTTTAAACCTCAAAATTTTGATGATTATTTAAGAACTGCTTCAAACTATAAAGGAGAATTGAGAATTGTAGATACAGAGTTAAGAGCTACACTAAATGCGTTAAGGGGTGGTGTAAAGTATTTGGGATATGTTGGAAGTGTTGGGGGCGGAATAATTTCTTATGTTGAATTTTCCGAAGGAATAATTTCTGGAGAACAGTTTGCAGTAGATATCGTTATGACTGGGGTCGGCTTTATTGGTCCTATAGGTGCTGGTGTCTCGGCCTTTTATTTCATTGTTTTAAGAGATAGTAGGAATATGTACTTATTGCCATTCGAAAGATATGATGTTTACAAAGACGACTTTATTAGAAAGGACAATATAAAGGTCAATCTCAACATTCATAAGAATTTAAATATTAAGGTGAAATGAATTTAAATGTTTTTTTTGTTATTATTTCTAAATTATATATTAAGTTTTCCAATAGAGAAAATGATTGGTTTTATTTACCAATTCTGATTCTTAGTTTTTTAATAAGCATTAATATCTTAACGCTATCAATGTTATTCATTAAAGTACATCTAGCGATTATGATATTTTTCGTATTTCTGTTATTCTTCGTTTTGATTATTTACTATAAAAAATTTAAAGATAATAAATTATTAGTTATAAATTATAAATTATCTAAATGGAATTATATTTTTACATTAATGTTCCTTATTGTAGATTTTTTATTCTTATTTTATATGTTAAAATATGTTAGAAGTTTGAATATGGTAAACTGACGGGTTTACGACAAATCTAATGGTTCTATTGGAGATGCCTGCTCGGCGAAGTGAAAAACAAATATAAATCTGTACGCTGTGCGAATGTCCCCTGACTACTCACTCACAACTAGCGAGTTAAAAATAATCAGCCCAAGTTACAGGCAGTAAATTTAAATAAATGAAAAAAGTTAAATTATTTTTATGGATATTATTATTAGGTATAAATGTCCATGCTCAAACTACAATTAGCGGGTTAACAAATTATTGGTCTTTCGATAATAATGCAATTGATACTCAAGGAAATAATAATGGAGTTGTTTATGGAGATGTAAGCGGTATCATAGGTAAAGATGGTGAAGAAAACACAGCATACTATTTTGATGGCAATGGTGATTATATTGAGATTTTATCTCCTCAATTTTCTGAAGTAACTATAGCCTTTTGGATTAAACCAGACGGTATTTTTAATGATATGAGGATAGTTTCTAGTTTAGATGGAAGTACTACTGGCTTTGGCATCAGATATGGAAATGAAGTAATACAACTATGGTCACCTTGGAAAACTGTTATTTCAGGTTATACATCAGCCATTCAATCAGAATGGTCTTTTATTTGTGTAACTATTGACTCAAACAAAAATGTTATTGGTTATTTGAATGGTTCCCCAAACGCATCACAAAATATGAATTTTCAATGGTCAACGTACTTAGGGATTGGAAGAAAATTTTTATCAAATTATGGTTCTGATTTTAGAGGAAGTATAGATGATTTTATGATATTTGATAGGGTACTGTCGCAAGAAGAAGTACAAAGTGTTTACACTTCTAGCGAAACAGGTGGAGTAACTAATTTCTGCGAAACAATATATTGTAAAGAAGGGAAAATAGGAATAAATACGACAAATCCAGATATGGAGTTAACGGTAAATGGTAAAATTCATGCAAAAGAAGTGAAAATAGACTTAAGCGTTCTAGCTCCTGATTATGTTTTTAGAAGTGGTTATAATCTAAAAACTATCGCAGAAGTAGAGCAATTTATAAAAGAAAATAATCACCTTCCTGAAATGCCATCAGCAAAGGAATTTCAGAAAAAAGGTATTATGCAAGCTGAAATGGATATGAATCTTCTTAAGAAAATTGAGGAATTAACGCTGTATACTATTGCTCAAGAAAAAAAGATAAAGAAATTAGAATTACTAAATCAAAAACTTCTTGAATTACAATCAAGACTTGATAAATTAGAATCTAAAGACTAGATAATTATATAATAAAATGCCAGCTCGGCGAAGTGTACAACTAAAATAAACGTTAGTTGCTGTGCGAACATACCTTGACTTTACAAAGCTTGTTTTATTAGCAAAAGAGCTGTCCATTATACATAAAAATATAAAGCTGAATATCAATTTATAATATTTAAATTCCATTTAAAAAAGAAATTCTATTTTTACAAAAATTTAAATGCATTCATGCTATTAAAAAATTTATATAAAATAAAGTCCTTTACATACGTGGATAATGTAGTAAATGCTGAGATTATTATCAATAAAGACCATGGAATTTTTAAAGGTCATTTTCCTGGAAATCCGGTAATGCCAGGCGTTTGTATGATACAAATTATCAAAGAACTGACAGAAAAGGCCTTAGAAGTGACTTTATTTATGGAAAAATCTAGTAATATAAAGTTTATGGCGTTGATAAATCCGGAAAAGAATCCCAATTTAATCTTGGCATTAAATGTTGTTAAGGAAGCGGATAAATATAAAGTGAAAAATATCACTAAAATGGAGGATACTGTAGCCTTGAAATTTAATGGAATTTATAATATAGTATGATTTTAAAATATATCTTCTATATATCGTTTAGCTCACTATTGTTCTTTAATCCTTCTATTTCAGAAGTTAGAGAACTATACAAAAAAGCAGTAACATCAGAAGAAGTAGCTGATCAGTTCTATAATGCATTAGAAAATGTAAAAAAAACTGATAATGCGGTACTAGTGGCCTACAAGGCAGCATCATTGACTATAAAAGGAAAATATGCTGAAGGTGCAAAAAACAAAAAAATCTATTTTAAAAATGGCGTTACTTTATTGGAATATATCATTAATGAAAATCCAAATCTTATAGAATTACGCGTTATACGGCTAAGTATTCAAGAAAACGCCCCAAAAGTGTTAAAATATAAAAAGAATATGAGCGAAGATGCATCCTTTATTTATCAACATCTTAAAGAAGTTAAAAATAAAGATAAAAAAGCTTATATCAGTGCTTATGTTTTACAATCTAAATCTTTTTCACCTGAAGAAAAAAATGTAATTTCGGAACTTTAAATAGCCTATAAGTTTCGTGAGTACATCACAAGAAATATCTCAAAAAATTGTCGCATTAAATTGTTGTGTGCTCATACCAACATATAACAATCATAAGACTTTACATTCGGTAATTGAAGGTGTTTTAGAATACACTGATCAGGTTATTATAGTAAACGATGGTGCTACTGATACTACTAAAGAAATATTATCTCATTTTACTGAATTACATCAAATTCATTTAGAAAATAATAAAGGCAAAGGCAATGCATTACGCATGGGCTTAAAGAAAGCCGAAAGTTTAGGTTTTGATTATGCCATTTCTATAGATTCTGACGGACAACATTACCCTGATGATATTCCCCTGTTTATACATGAATTAGAGACTGCTACAAATAAAGATTTACTGCTTATTGGATCAAGAAATTTGAATGCCAAAGGCATGCCCAGAAAGAATAGTTTTGCAAATAAGTTCTCTAATTTTTGGTATTGGGCAGAAACGGGCAATACTTTACAAGACACGCAGTCGGGTTTTAGATTATATCCGGTTAAAAAAGTGAATCGTATTAAGTTTTTGAGTTCAAAATTTGAATTTGAAGTCGAAGTTATTGTAAAAGCATCTTGGTATGGGGTATTGGTAAAAAACATTCCTATTAGAGTACTTTATGATCCAGATGAACGGGTTTCACATTATAGACCGTTTAAAGATTTTGTCAGAATTAGCCTAATGAATATATGGTTATTTACCATAGCCATAGTATATATAAAACCACGCGATTTATATAGAAGATTTAAACAAAAAGGATTTAAAAGATTCTTTTATGAGGAATTATTGGGGAGTACAGATTCCAAAATTAAAAAATCACTTTCTATTGCCATAGGTATTTTTATTGGCATATCTCCGTTTTGGGGATTTCACTCTATATTATCTATTGTATTAGCAGCAGTATTAAAATTAAACAAAGTCATAAGTTTTGCATTTTCTAACATTAGTTTTCCACCATTTATTCCTTTTATTATTTACGGAAGTCTTAAATTAGGAGGCTTGATATTAAATAGTAAATCTAGTTTTAGACTAAATCAAATTGACAAAAATTTTGACCTTAGCTTATATATTGCTCAATATATTGTGGGAAGTTTTGCTTTAGCATTAATATTATCTATATTTTTTGGATTGCTTGGTTTTATTATTTTACATATTTTCAGCACTAACAAAACTCAGGTAAAACATGGTTAATTTTTTTATTAAATTATATCATTTCTTACAACAGCGTAAATTTTTATTTATCAGTTTACTATTCATTCTTTTTTTGACTTTAGGATATATAGCTACTAAATTAAAATTTGAAGAAGATATAACCAAACTCATTCCCAATTCTCATAAATCTGAAATTACCAATAAAGTACTTCAGCATGTTAATTTTGCTGATAAGATTATTGTGTATCTTGAAGCTAAAAATAATGCAGGTGAAGATGATCTAGCAGAATATGCGGCTGCTTTTATTGACAGTTTAGAGAACTATAAAGGCAATTATATAAAGGAAATTCAAGGTAGAATTGCCAATGATGAAATAGGTAAAACTTTAGATTTTATTTATAATAATCTTCCTCTTTTTTTAGATAAACAGGATTATAACACTATAGCACAAAAGCTACAAAAGGACAGTATTGAACAAATTACCAATGCCAATTATAAAACATTAGTTTCTCCCACAGGAATTATAGCCAAAAAAACAATTCTAAATGACCCGTTAGGCATTACTTTTCTAGGATTAAAAAAATTAGAACAATTAAAAATAGAAGATAATTTTAAGATCCATAACGGATTCCTCATCAGTAAAGACAATAAAAACTTGTTGTTATTTATTGTGCCAAAGTTGGCCACCAATGAAACGGCCAATAATACAATATTTGTGGATAAATTGTATAAAACCCAAGAAAGTTTAAACCGGGTTTATGCTGAGTCTGTTTCAAGCGAATATTATGGGTCAACTGTAATAGCAGTTGCCAATGCTAGCCAGATTAAACATGATATTCAGTTTACTGTTAGTATTGCTTTAACCGTTCTATTGATAATTTTAATTTTCTTTTACAGAAAATTATTGATTCCTATTATATTATTGATTCCCACGCTATTTGGAGCCTTACTTGCTATAGTTGTATTATATGTTGTAAAGGGACAAATATCAGCCATTTCCTTGGGTATTGGCTCTGTTTTATTGGGGATTACCTTAGATTATGCCTTACATATTCTAACGCATTTTAAAAATAATAATGATGTAAAACAACTTTATAAAGATGTTACCAAGCCTATATTGATGAGTAGCATTACTACAGCAGTGGCTTTTTTGTGTTTGTTGTTTTTAAAATCAGAAGCCTTAAAAGATTTAGGCATTTTTGCATCTGTAAGTGTCATTAGTGCTTCTATTTTTGCTTTGGTATTTATTCCTCAAGTGTATCGAGTTAAAAAATTAAAACAACATCCTAAAAAAACTATAATAGATTCAGCTGCTAATTACCGTTTTCATAAAAATAAAATGTTGGCTGGTGGTTTAATTATACTTTTTATAATTAGTATTTTTACCTATAAAAATGTAATTTTTGATCAGGATATTACAAAAATAAACTTTCAAACGGATGCTTTAAAGCAAACTGAAAAGAAATTGGACAAGCTGATGAACTTTGCTTCAAAATCTATTTACGTCACAGCTTATGGCAGCACAATCGATGAGACATTAACGGTTAATGATAGCATTTTTAAGAACCTAATTGCTCTTAAAAAAAATAATGATATCATAAGTATTAGTTCCATTGGCTCTGTAGTGTTGTCAAAGAAAATGCAAGAAGAGAAAATAAATCAATGGAATAGTTTTTGGAATTTGCAAAAGAAAACAGAACTACAAGAAAATTTAATCGAAAGTGGCACCAAATTAGGTTTTAAAACCAGCTCATTTCAACCCTTTTATAATGTATTAGTAAAAAAATTTACTCCTATAGATTTAGCCGATTACAAGTCGATGAACACATTGTTTTTAGAAGAGTTTATTTCTACTAAAAGCGATAATTTTTCTACAGCTGTGTCTATGGTAAAAGTGAAGGACAAGAATCTTAAAAAAGTTGTTGATGTACTCGATAAATTACCTCAAACGGTCGTAATTGATCGTCAACATATTAACGAAACTTTTTTAGGAAGTTTAAAAGACGATTTTAATAAATTGATTGGATATTCATTCATAGCTGTAATAGTTATTCTCATCCTATTTTTCAGAAGTTTTGAATTGGCTCTAATAACCATTGTACCGATTGCCTTAACATGGATACTTACTATTGGTTTGATGGGCTTATTAGGGATAACATTTAATATTTTTAATATTATCATCTCAACATTTATTTTTGGATTAGGGGTTGATTATAGTATTTTTATGACCAATGGTTTACTTAAAAAACACAAATATGGAACGAAGGATCTAGCCACTTATAAAACATCAATTTTATTATCAGTAATCACCACCATATTAGGCGTTGGTGTTTTGATCTTTGCCAAGCATCCCGCATTGCATTCTATCTCCTTGGTGTCGATTATAGGCATTTTATCGGCTGTACTCATTGCTTTTACTATACAACCATTAATTTTTAATTTTATCATTGGATGGCGGACAAATAAAGGGTTAGCACCATTAAAGCTTAGGACTTTTTTACATGCCATGGTTTTATTTACCTTTTATGGATTAGGTGGTATGGTCTTATCCTTAATTAGTATTACCATTTTACCTATCCTTCCAATTTCTAAAAAGAAGAAGATGAAATGGTTACACAATGCTATTGCTAAAATGGTGACTGCAGTATTGTATGGTAATCCTTTTGTAAAGAAAGAAGTCATTAATCCACATCGTGAAACTTTTGAAAAACCGGCTATTATTATTGCCAACCATTCTTCTTTTCTTGACACATTAACTATTGGTATGGCAACTCCTAATGTTATTTATTTGGTAAATGACTGGGTGTATAAATCGCCGGTATTTGGTTTGTTAGCTAAAGTAGCAGGCTTTTATCCGGTATCTAGTGGTGTAGATGGTAGCTTAGAACATCTAAAAGAAAAGATCAGACAAGGTTATTGCCTAGTCGTATTTCCCGAGGCTAGACGTTCTTTTACCAATAAAATTGGTAGATTCCATAAAGGAGCATTCTTTTTGTCCCAACAATTAAAATTAGATATTTTACCTTTATTTTTACATGGAAATGCTGAAGTTCTGCCTAAAAAAGATTTTATTATTTACGATGGCAGTTTAACCGTTAAAATTGGCAAAAGAATAGCGTATAATGATACTTCTTTTGGTGTGTCTGATAGAGAAAGAACTAAGAATATTGCTGCTTTTTATAAAACGGAATTCAATACGTTGCGTAATGAAATTGAAAAAGCAGGGTATTTTAAAGGTATTTTATTGAGTAATTATAGATATAAGGGAGTAGAACTATTTCAAACCGTCAAAAAGGATTATCTACAAAATAAGCAAATGTATAAAACCATAGCAGATCTACTTCGGCTTAAGGCAAAAATTTCACACTTGGCTGATGATTACGGGCAATTAGATATCTTGTTGGTTTCGCGTTCTATAGATAGAAAAATGACTACTTTTATAGCCAATGATGAAAAAAGATTGATAGCTTCAAATTGTTATACAATATCGCAAAGAAAAGTAAATTATACAGACGCCTATAAAGGACTGAATTTAGACGAGGCAGAAATTTTATTGGTTTCAACAGAAGATATTACGTTCAATGAGTTGGTAATAAATTTAGCATTATTAAAATTAGAAGAAATAATACTTGTTGAGAATAATACTTTAATTGACTATTTTAAGTCCATTGGTTTTAAAGAGCAGCAAACTAACACATCAATTACCTATTTAAAGAAATGAAGAAAAAATATGATGTTGTTATTGTAGGCAGTGGTCTGGGAGGTTTGGTTTCTGCAAATATCTTAGCTCGAGAAGGGAAGAGTGTTTGTGTGCTTGAAAAAAACAATCAATATGGTGGTAATTTACAGATTTTTGTAAGAGATAAAAGTATTTTTGATACAGGTGTACATTATATTGGGGGTCTAAGTGAAGGTCAGAATTTATATCAATATTTCAAGTATTTAGACATTATGGATGACTTAATACTAAAGAAATTAGACAACAACCGCTTTGATGTCATTACTTTTGATGATGATGAAACAGAATATTCGCATGCTCAAGGCTATGATAATTTTACCAAACAATTATTAGCACAATTTCCTGATGAAGAAAATGCAATTCATGCCTATTGTGATAAACTAAAAGAGACTTGTAAAAGTTTTCCATTATATAACTTAGAATTAGGAGCCGCTTATTATAAAAACAATGAATTGTTGACCTTAAAAATAAGCGACTTTCTAAATAGTATTACCAACAATGACAAATTGAAAGCTGTATTGGCAGGTTCTAATTTTTTATATGCAGGCGACAAAGATAAAACACCTTTTTATGTACATGCTTTGTCTATAAACTCCTATATATTGAGTTCTTATAGATGTGTAAATGGTGGAGGTCAAATAGCTAAACTATTGATAAAAAAATTAAAAGAATTTGGTGGAGAAGCATATAATAGGAGTGAAGTACTGAAATTTGGTTTTGAAGATGCAGCATTGACTTCTGTTATCCTTAAGAATGGTACTGAGGTTAAGGGCGATTTGTTTATTTCAAATATTGAACCAAAGCATACCATTAAAATGCTAGGCCATGATAAGTTGCGTAAATCATATGTAAAACGTATAAACAATATAGAAAGTATTATTTCTGCTTTTAGTATGTATATTGTTTTTAAACCTAACACATTTCCATATCTCAATTATAACTATTACCACTTTAAAGATCATAAAAAGGTGTGGACAGCTCAAAAGTATAACAAAAAGAGCTGGCCTGAAGGTTATTTGGTGTCTATGGGTGTTAAGGATGATACTGATAAATGGGCAGATAATATGACTGCTATTGCCTATATGAATTACGATGAAGTGAAACAATGGGAAGATAGCTTTAATACAGTGGCTGCTAAAAGCGATAGAGGATTGAGTTATGAAAAATTTAAAGCAGAAAAAATTGAAGTAATGTTGGTTGAGTTAGAAAAAAAATTCCCCAATATAAGAGATTGTATTCAGTCTATACATACCTCAACACCTTTGTCATATAGAGACTATATAGGTGTTAACAGAGGCTCTATGTATGGTTATGTAAAAGATGCAAACAGTCCTTTAAAATCATTTTTATCACCCAAAACCAAAGTAAAAAATTTATTTTTTACGGGGCAAAGCCTAAATATGCATGGTATTCTAGGGGTTACTATTAGTGCGGTACTTACGTGTTCGGTTATATTAGGTAAAGAGAAGTTATTGGCAAAAATTATAAAAGCGAATGAGGTTTGAGAAATTTGATGAAAATCTTATGGTTGCTGCCTAACTGAAGATAGGGGTTTGATATAGAGCGTAAATGAAACTAATCAAATATTATTAATGCCATGATCAAATAATAGGTTTCTCCTCTTTTATCAAGCAGGTACCTAGTTAAATTTTTATATTTTCGAAAGTTATTATGGACGGAGTAGTCTGTTTAAAAAAAATCTATTTTGTTATCTAATCTTAAAATACAATCGCAATTCTTAACGCTTATAGGACTCCTATTCCTTTGCTCTTCATGTGGTGTCTCAAAATCACTAAAAGAACAACCTAAATTAGAAGGTTACACCCATAAAATCCCTGAAAGAATACAAGTAAATGACACACTTTTTACGGTGGGTATAAATCAGTTGAGAAAAAATAAACAAGGATTGTGGGAGCTTTATATTAAAGGAGACCCATTAGAAATAGGCCTTGCTAATGGAAGTCTAACACGTGAGTTATTACAGCGGCAAGAAGCTATTTTCTTTTCTAAGATTGATCAGTTGGTGCCTTCTCCGTTTAAGCAAAAGTTATTGATAAAAGTTTTAGCCTGGTATAATAGAAAGTTGAGCCAATATATAAATGAAGAGTATAAAACCGAGATTTATGGGGTTTCTCGTTATGCCGCAGATCAGTATGATTATATTGCCAATGATTATTTAAGGAGTTTGTATTTACATGGAGCACATGATATTGGGCATGCATTTAAAGATCTGGCTCTAGTTGGTTGTTCTTCTTTTGCGGTTTGGGGAGATAAAACTACTGACGGCAGTTTACTAATAGGACGTAATTTTGATTTTTATGCCGGAGATGATTTTGCAAAAGAAAAAATTATTGCTTTTGTAGCTCCTGAGCAAGGATATAAATTTATGTCTGTTACTTGGGGAGGTATGGTTGGTGTTGTTTCTGGCATGAATGATCAAGGTTTAACGGTAACCATAAATGCAGGAAAATCTGATATACCATGGATAGCTAAAAATCCGATTTCACTATTGACTAGAGAAATTTTGCAATACGCGGCAACTATTGATGAGGCTGTTGCTATTGCCAAAAAAAGGGAAGTATTTGTTTCAGAAGCAATTTTAGTGGGGAGTGCTAAAGATGGTAGAGCAGTTACTATTGAGGTGTCTCCAAATAATTTTGGGGTCTATCAAGTTGAGAATACCAGTCAATTGATATGTTCAAATCATTTTCAAAGTAATGCCTTTGAGCATGATGCAAAAAATGTAAAACATAAACAGGAAAGTCATTCTCAGTATCGATATGATAGAATGGGTGAATTGTTGGATGATTATCTTAAAATTGATCCAAAAATAGCCGTAGATATTTTGAGAAATAAAAAAGGCTTAGAAGATAAAAATATTGGCTATGGCAATGAAAAGGCATTGAATCAATTATTAGCACATCACAGTGTTGTTTTTAAGCCGGCACAGTTAAAAGTTTGGGTATCTTCAAATCCTTATCAACTAGGTGAGTTTGTAAGTTATGATTTAAATAAAGTTTTTAATAGATTTGACCCGCTTGTTGGCGATGATGAAAATCAGGTATTTAACGTATTAATTGCTGACGAAGAATTAAATATTTCTAAGGATCCTTTTTTAGATAGTATAGCCTATATTAATTATGAAAAATATCGAAAATTAAGACATGAAATCATCCAAATTATTGATAATAATGGTAAAGTTAGACCTGGATTGATATCCGATTTAAAAAGAGCCAATCCCAATTATTGGGAAGCCAATGCACTGGCAGGTCAGTATTTTTATAATAAAGGATATCATGCGGCGGCATTAAAAGAGTTTAAACTTGCTTTAACCAAAGAAATTACTACTATTCCTGATAAAGAACGGATTGAAAAATATGTGAGAAAGATTGGAAGGTAATAAAATGTAATGTGTTTTTAATTTCCAATAATTTCTATGATAACAGTATCTTTAGTTATACTGCTTTTTGAGGTATTTCTATAATTAATTTTTCCTTGTAAAAAGGATTCAAAATCTGATGTTTTATTTTTTGATGCAATAGTGCAAATAAGGTCACCAGGCTTTATAATATCTCCAACTTCCCTGTGCCATTTTGTTATATGCCAAATTTGTCCGTCAAACAATGCTGATGGAATTTTTATTTCAACTTTTTCACCTTTTTCAAGTAAGACCCCTTGTGTATTTTTATTATTCGAAAAATCAAATATGGCTTTTATTTTTTCTATAAAATTTTTCATTTTTAAACTATTTATTTTTTAAAAGTGATTATAAACAATTGTTATTTTTGAAAAAAATTTCTATTTTTATGCATATAAATTTTGTCAAAAACCTTCGCGAATCTTCCCTATCTTCATCATGCTCATTGTTGTTGTTATTGTTAATACCCTCAAAATATATTCCCATTCAAAATAGGTTTTTCTTATCCAATAATCTCTTTCCTGCAATTCTTGCTTCTTCTACATATGGTGAGTTTTTATCTATAATTTTCTTTAATTCGAATTCTGTTTTGTTTGAAAATTTGCTTTCAAAAATTTTAATCTTATTTTCAAAACTTTCTTTTTCCTTTTCCGTGTCCATTTCTTTTTCAGGAAAAAATTCAGACATTTTTTCTTTGTTTAGGGCTAAAAATAATATTAATAACAATAAAAATATTGGATTGAATTGAAAGATTCCGATTCCGAAGATATAGTTAATATAAAAAAAATCAATTAGATTTATAATTCCTGCAGTTAAAGTTAAAGCAAAGAAATAGTAATAAATTTCCTTTTTTTTATAATAGAGTAGTGCTGATATTCCCAATGCTATTGTGCCGATATAATGTTTAGCATTCAGATTATATTCCGTTGCCAATACTATTCCGAATGAAATTATAAGAAGTAAAATTGAAACAGCTAATGGGATTATTTTTTTAATTTCCTTTTTCAAGTTATATAATTAATTCTTATTTGTTTTGTACCACATTTTTTGTTGTGCAATCGTATTTTTAGCTTTCTGGATACTTTTCATATGCTAGTTTGTTTATTTCTGATTCTGGCAGACCTTTGGTTCTTAATTCCCCACAGTAAGACGCTCTCAATCCTGCTAAATCATCATATGGGTTTCGTTTTAAAATGGCTTGGTGTTCCCTTTTTGCTCTTTCTTCCCATTCATTATTAAGTTTTCCCATTAAATCCTCTTGTTTTGAAAAGATCATTCGTCTGGAATCTTTAGTTTCATTTCTGTTCTTCAATTCAAATTCAACTGATATTGAAAAAGTCACATTGTCAAAAATCCAAAAAAGCAATTCATCTATGTTATCAGTTGTTTTCCTTTCATGTTCTTGCCCTCTTTCAACAACTATATAGTGCATTCCTATTTGATTAACCTCAATATGTGGACAAGCCAAATCTAGGGAGTATCCATATGTAGGCAATAAATTTCTATCCGCATTTATTATTTCAGCCAATTGATTCACCTTATTTTCAATGTCTTTTATTGTCATTTTCATATGTTGCACAACAGTAAGCTTATATTAATGTTAAAAATAGCAAATTAGTATGACTTTAAGAATTTCAAGGTTAGATATATTAAAGATGTTGACTTAATAAAGCTAACTTTGGTTTTGGTCGAAACCGAAAAATAACACTTCTTTTTCCGCACTTGTGCCGTTTTTTCGGTATAGAAAAATTTTTAAAAAATGCTAGCTAATTTAAGAAACGAGATTCATGCCCAAAAGTGTGACAGATGCGACAAGTTAAGAACTAAGTTGAGGGTGTCTTGTATTATTTTATTTCAATTTTCTTTCCTAAAAATTTTGGTTTGACACCAAACAAAATATCAACAAAAACTTTAGTCCTTGCTAAATATTCGCGGATTTTTACTTTAAAGCCATATCTTGTAGAAACGTCTTTAGCGTTATACCCTATTGCTTTAATTCCGTTTTTTTCGGCTAGGTAAATTGCCCGCTCATTATGAAATTGTTGAGAGATTATAGTTATACTTTCCTGTCCAAAAATTTCTTTGGACCTCACCACTGAGTCGAGTGTTCTAAATCCGGCATAATCCAAGAATATTTTGTTTTGAGGTATTCCATTTTTTACAAGTTCATTTTTAAAATCCGTTGGTTCATCATAATTGTTGTTTCCATTATCTCCACTGATCAAGACAAAATCAATTTTACCGCTTTTATAGAGTTCAACCGTTGCCATAATTCTATATTTAAAATATAAATTAATCGTTCCATTTTGAAGATTTTTTGCAGTTCCCAAAACGAGTCCGACTTTATTTTTTTTAATTTCAGAAGCGTCAAAGTAAGTTTTGTTGATCGCAAACTTTTCTATAGTATAATTTGAAACCAAAATGAATAGCAATGGCAAAGTGAATAATAGGAGTATTATATATCTTTTTTTATTTTTCATTCAGTATTTTAAATAATATACAACAGGAGACACCGCTGCAACCCTAAATTAAAGTTAAAAATAGTGAAATTTTATTAGTTTTTTACCACAATTCCTTGCTGTTTGGCGTTTTTATATTTCGATATTTAATCTATTATTCAATTCCATTTTACCAAAAGAAGTAATAATCACTTCACGTGAGTTCTTTTTCTTTCGTATCCAGTCTTTTTTAATCATTATATCAAGTAGCGATGCTCCTAATGCACCAGCAATATGATGTTTTCTTTCGCTCCAGTCCAGACATTGATGAGCAAATGAGCGTTTTTGAAGTTTTATAATATTAATATTTAACCCCATTTTGCTAAACCATTTTTTTCCAGATAATGTAACTTCGTAATCTTTACCTGAAATTTCAATTATCTTATTGTCAAGTAGAGAATTCGTTATTTTGACACCAACACTACCCGCTAAATGGTCATAGCAGGTTCTAGCATATGTAAAGTCATTCAGTTTAGGTGTTTTTATTTTTTTAAATTCCTTGTGTAAAGGAACTAAACTGGCCATTGATTCAATTACTTGTGCTACTTCTGCATTTGCATATTTGAAATAACGATGTCTACCTTGTTTTTCTACAGAGAGGATGTTGGATTTAATCATTTTAGCCAAATGATTACTTGCGGATTGAAGGGAAATATTAGCACTTGTTGCCAATTCGGTTGCAGTATGTGCTCTACCATCTAATAAGTTCCACAAGATGACCGAGCGAGATTTGTCTCCAATAATGGAGGCAATCTGACTAAATTTTTCTTCAAATTCCTCCATGTATTATATTCTTAATTTTCATTTGTCCATTTTTCAGAAACAAATTTACCTTTTTTATAATCACCAACGACTAAAATTAACTGATTGGAATGGTCACTATAAAGTACTTCAATATTAACTCCTGCTTGTTCCATTAAGCGAGTGATTTTCCCTAATTGTCCTGGAACATCTTGTTTTAATTTTTGAATAAGAATTTCATTTTCTTTAATTACTTCAATCCCTTTTGATTCTAATGCATTTCGGGCTTTGGTAGTATCTTCAAATAAAAAGTGAGCAATTCCTTTATTTCCAGATAACCAAACACCTCCTCCTTCTACGCTAACATTTGCTTCTGCCAAAACTTCTCCCATTTCAGCAATGGCACCAGGTGAATTTCTTAATCGTATCTCTAAATCTTTCATTTTATTTATTTTTATTAGTTAATCCCATATTTGTGGTCTTTTAATTCCAAAGGTTCTTAAATAACTCAGCATTTGTCCTGTATGAACAGATTCGTGATATGCCATTCTATTCAGATAATCTCCTAGTTTTTTGCTTTGGTTTACTTCTCTACGTTCAATTCTTATATTTTCTAAATCAGATGTGTTTAGTCCTTTAACCATATTTAAAAATTGATTTCGAAATTTTTCCGCAATATTCAATTCGTTTTTCAAGTCGATGTACTGTTCATCTTTCCAAGGTGATTGATAATCTCCTAAGTTTCCACGGTTTTCAATTATTCTATGAAATAAATGTTCCCCTTCCAGTACATGTCGTATCATTTCAATTATTGAATAAGCTTGTTTATCTGGTTTCCAATTCATGTATTCAATTGGGATTCCATCCCATAATTTTGTGCTTCTTCTTCTTATTTCAGAAAAATTAATAAGTATAATTTCAATTGCATTCATTTTTCAATAAAAAGTTAAATAGGATGAATATTGATTTTAGAATTTATTGTATTTGATATATAGCATTGATTATGTGCTAATTGATGCATTTTTAATATTTGATTTGATGAAGGAATATTAGTGCCAATAAATACAGTTTTAGGTTTCAAAGAGATTTCTAGCATTGCAATTTTTCCATTTTCATTTTTACCCATAATGCCTTCAACATTATCTTCATATAATTCAACATTATATTTTTTTAAAGATGCAATGGAAAGAAAAAAGAGCATATGACAACTAGAGAGAGATGCAATTAAGGCCTCTTCAGGATCAACAGCAGATTTATCTGACATTGGAATAGGGACTACTTTTGGAGAAGAAGATGCTATTATTTCAGTTCCTTCGTCAAAATACCACTTATGTGCTCTACTATATTTACCGTTCGTAAAAGACTCGTTTGATTTTTTATTCCAAACTATTTTGGCGTGATGATTCATTTTGTACTATCTATATTATTGATACTGCAAAAATATTTAATTCGTATTTATAATAATTCATTTAAAAATGAAGTGTGAAAATTCTAAATGAAAGGGGGTATTTTTTGTGCCACACAACAGGAGACTTCGCAGCAACCCTAAATTAAGGTTAAAAATAGCAAATTAGGATTAATATCTGATGAAAATTTTGTCTCTACATTAACTCAATAAAGTTTGTGTTTTTAACACCGTTCTTTTTTACGCATTGATATTAATGTTCTTCTTTTCGTTCATTTTGGTCATTTAATGTCAAATAATGAATTGCAATAAATAACTTAATTCTTATATCTTCCGTGTTATAATTTTCATACCCCATTATCACATTAGCAAACATTATTGGAGACATATCGCCAGCGTTTAGAAATGATTCTTTATAAGACTCAATTACTTTATAAGTTTTTCCTAATTCTTTTAGATAATTAATATACTTACTCTCATATTTATAAGTAATATATTTAAGAGTGTCAGCAGAAGAATTCTGAGGTAGATTTTTTTCAAATTTCCATATTTCTCCAAAAGTTGAATTATTTATTTGTTCATAAACTCTTTGTTGTTCATTAAAAGAGATTTTTAAATAAATATTTCCGTCTTTTTCACTTTCTCCTTTTATTCTTTCGAAGAATTTTTTGTAACATTCATTTATATTTTCCTTTTTAATATTTTCATTTATACAAATACTATTTTCAAAAAAATCAAGTATTCTTTGTAAATCTTGAGATTCAGTTTTATTGAAAATTGAATTAATAGTCGGATTCAGCACAAGATTTTCGGGTTTCTCTGTTGAGCAACTAGTGAAAATTATAAAAATGAATAATTGAAAGATTTTGTTCATTCTATTCGTGCCTAAAGAGAGCCTTGCAGCAACCCTAAATTAAGGTTAAAAATAGCGAATTAGGATTACATAAGAAGTTCAAATCTAATTTTTATCAAAAGATAGGCCTTTACTAAATTATAATCATATCCCAATGCATCGGGACTGGTGACCACGCCTTAGGCATGGATCACATATAGAATGCGGAGCAAGTTATATAGTGTTGAAGTATTGATAATTCTATCGGGATTATCAACATCTCAACACTCCAAAATCATCATTATGAGATAATTATAATCCTCCAAAGACAGACTAGTAAAATATTAACTTTGAAGTCCCAATAGCTCCTAAAATCCGTGGGTTATTCATAAAATATACCGCAAAACCTTGATTAAAAAGGTTTTGCGGTTTTGTGTTTTTCACTTAAATTAGTGATTCCTACAAACACACTATGAAAGTAATAAATCGCAAGCAATTAAATGCCTTTGGTGGCATAAATTTTATATATGAGCATTTAAACGAACTTAAATGTCAATCTATATTGAAAAATAATTTACCACCATTAGCCAATCAATCTCGGTATAATTGGA
>DEIV01000019.1 GCA_002352665.1 Flavobacteriaceae bacterium UBA2765 | reverse complement strand
AGCCGCAGCCAATGCACATGCGGTTGAAGGTGAAAATACAGCAAAAATTCAAATTGCCAATTCTGATGCCGATAGAAGAGCACGAGAAGCGGAAGCAGAAAAAATTGCAATTGCATCAGAAAAAGTACAAGCTGCTAAAGCTTTAGAAGAAGCCTATGCTGCTGAAAAAATTGCCGAGGATGCCAGAGCCAAACGAAAAGAAGCAGAACAAGGAGCTGATATTATTGTCCCGGCACAAATTGATAAACGAAAAATTGAAATCGATGCTGAAGCGGAAGCTGAACAAATTAGACGAATTGCCAAAGGGGATGCTGATGCGATATTTTTGAAAAAAGAAGCTGAAGCAAAAGGGTTATTTGAAATTCTTACCAAACAAGCATTAGGTCTTGATAAAATTGTACAGGCTGCAGGTGATGATGCTAAAGATGCTGTTTTATTATTGATTGCAGATAAGCTTCCTGAATTGGTTAAAACACAAGCCGAGGCCATTAAAAATATTAAAATTGACAAAATTACCGTTTGGGAAAATGGTAATTCTAAAGATGGGAAAACTTCCACTTCAAACTTTATATCAGGTATGTACAAGTCAGTACCTCCTCTACAGGAAATGTTTAATATGGCCGGTATGCAGTTACCTGACTATTTAAAAGGTAAAGAAATAGAAAACGAAGAAGAGGTTAAATCAACCAAAAAAGAAACTTCAAAAACAAAGACGAATCCAAAACCCGATGAGCAATCAGAGTAGGTTTTAGTGAACAGATCTATGATTAAACCTCACGCAATGTGGGGTTTTTTTAATTATTCTTCTTTAAAATAGCGGACACTTTCATTTGTAAATCAGGTAGTACATCTTTTTCAAACCAAGAGTTTTTGGTCAACCAAAAACGATTTCTTGGTGACGGATGTGGCAACACAAAATAATTTGGTAAGTATTCTTGATAATTATTAACCATTTCAGTTAAAGTTTTTTTAGCTTCTTTTTGTAAATAATATTTTTGAGCATACATGCCAATGAGAATTATCAATTCAATAGTCGGCATTTTTTCTAACAATGCTTGATGCCAAAGTGGTGCACATTCCGGTCTCGGTGGTAGATCACCAGTTTTTCCCTTACCTGGATAACAAAAGCCCATCGGTACAATGGCAAATTTTGTAACATCATAGAAATCTTTATCTGGTACGTTTAACCATTTCCGCAATTGTTTCCCACTGGCATCGTCCCATGGTATTCCGGTTTGATGAACTTTCGTTCCAGGAGCTTGGCCAATAATTACAATTTTAGATGAAGGATGTGCAGAAACAATAGGTCGTGGGCCTAAGGCTAAATGTTTCGAACACACATCGCAATTTCTAATATTTGTAAGTAGCGTTTTCATTTATTTTTCCCCTCCACAACAACGACAAACTCCCCCTTTGGTGCTTTATTTTCAAAATGATTCAATACTTCTATTACGGTTCCTCTTATGGTTTCCTCATAAAGTTTTGTCAACTCTCTAGAAACAGAAATTTGGCGTTCTTCTCCAAAATATTCAGAAAATTGTACTAAGGTTTTTATCAATTTATGAGGAGATTCATAAAAGATCATTGTTCTTTCTTCATCAGAAAGTAATTTTAATCGCGTTTGTCGCCCTTTTTTTACCGGTAAAAAACCTTCAAAAACGAATTTATCATTTGGTAAGCCACTATTTACTAAAGCGGGGACAAAGGCCGTAGCACCTGGAAGGCATTCCACATGAATACTGTTTTTAACACAAGCTCTAGTCAATAAAAATCCAGGATCAGAAATGGCAGGTGTTCCAGCATCAGAAATCAAAGCAATAGTTTCCCCTGATTTTAATCGTTCAACTATTCTAGCTACCATTTTATGTTCATTATGCATATGATGACTCTGCATTGGTGTTGTTATTTCAAAATGCTTCAAAAGTATACCGGAGGTACGTGTATCTTCTGCCAGTATGGTATCCACTTCATTCAACACTTTTACAGCACGAAAAGTCATATCTTCCAGATTGCCTATTGGTGTAGGAACAATAAATAGTTTACTCATTATAGAATGTATATAAACAAATATATAAACTATCTTTTACAACGATACTTTATTCACTAAATTTGCACCTTAATTTATAAGAAATGTATAGAAGTCATACTTGTGGTGAGTTAAGGTCATCAGATATTAATAATACGGTAACGCTTTCAGGATGGGTACAGAAAGTACGTGATAAAGGATTTATGATTTGGATAGATCTTCGTGATAGATATGGTATTACCCAACTCATTTTTGATGAGGAAAGAACATCATCAGCATTAATAAACCAAGCCAAAACATTGGGTAGAGAATTTGTTATTCAAATAAAAGGAACTGTAATTGAACGTGCTTCTAAAAATCCGAATATCCCAACAGGTGATGTTGAAATATTAGTATCTGAATTACAAATATTAAATGAAGCCTTACTTCCACCGTTTACTATTGAAGATGAGACTGATGGCGGTGAAGAATTGAGAATGAAATATCGTTACTTAGATATCAGGCGAAACCCTGTTCGTAAAAATTTAATTTTTAGATCTAAAGTGAGTATGGCAGTAAGAAATTATTTGTCGAATGAAGGTTTTATTGAGGTAGAAACGCCCTATTTGATCAAATCGACTCCTGAAGGAGCTAGAGATTTTGTAGTACCAAGCCGAATGAATGCTGGCCAATTTTATGCACTGCCACAATCGCCACAAACGTTTAAACAATTATTGATGATTGGTGGTATGGATAAGTATTTTCAGATTGTAAAATGTTTTAGAGATGAAGATCTACGGGCAGACAGGCAGCCTGAATTTACACAAATTGACTGCGAAATGGCCTTTGTTGAACAGGAGGATATTTTAACTGCATTTGAAGGATTGACACGTCATTTATTAAAAGAAATTAACGGTGTTGAAATTCATAAATTCCCTAGAATGACCTTTGATGAAGCCATGCAAAAATATGGCAATGACAAACCTGATATCCGATTTGGGATGGAGTTTGGCGAACTAAATGAAGTTTCTCAACATAAAGATTTTAACATATTCAATCAAGCTGAACTAGTCGTTGGTATTGCAATTCCGGGAGGGAATTCATATTCTCGTAAAGATATTGATAAACTCGTTGAGTGGGTTAAGCGTCCACAAATTGGAGCCTTAGGAATGGTATATGTACGTTGTAATGAAGATGGGTCTTACAAATCATCAGTAGATAAATTCTATGATCAAGACGATTTGGCTACATGGGCAGCAAAAACCAAAGCAAAATCAGGTGATTTGATCTGTGTACTTTCAGGTGAAACCAATAAAGTGAGACCACAATTAAGCGCTTTGCGTATGGAATTAGCGGAACGTTTAAACTTGAGAGATCCTAAAGTTTTTGCCCCGTTATGGGTTGTTGATTTCCCATTATTAGAATGGGATGAAGATTCAGAACGCTACCATGCAATGCACCATCCGTTTACATCACCAAAACCGGGTCAATTAGAATTACTAGCAACAAACCCCGGAGAAGTGAAAGCCAATGCATATGACCTCGTTTTAAACGGAAATGAAATAGGTGGTGGTTCTATAAGAATTCACGATAAAAAAACACAGGCTTTATTATTTGGATATTTAGGATTTACGCCCGAAGAAGCGAAAGCGCAATTCGGATTCTTAATGAATGCTTTTGAATATGGTGCACCTCCACATGGTGGAATTGCTTTTGGTTTAGATAGATTGGTTGCTATTCTAGGCGGACAAGAAACCATACGTGATTTTATTGCATTCCCTAAAAATAATTCAGGTAGAGACGTGATGATAGATGCGCCTGCCACAATTGACGCAATGCAACTAGATGAATTGAATTTGAAATTAAATTTGAAGTCATAAATAGGATTCCTGCTTTTGCCGGATTTTTTTATTACATTAGAACATGCCAATCCAGTATAGAAACCCTTTACTTAAATTTTTAAAATGGAGATATAAACATATTTCTAACAAGCAATTTATCAATATTTCAAGTGCTATTATTGGTTTATTAGCTGGTCTTGGTGCTGTAACTCTTAAAAATTTAACGCATTTTATTCAACAATTGCTAGAGGGAGAATTTATTAAAGAAATTCATAGTGCCTTTTATTTTATCTTTCCGATTGTAGGTTTATTAATTGTCTTGTTTTTTATTAAATATCTTGTAAAGAAAAGAGTTGGGCACGGAATTCCTTCGACGCTTTATGCAATTTCAAAACAAAAAGGGATAATGCCAAGACATCAAATGTGGGCATCTTTAATAGCCGCACCTTTAACTGTCGGTTTTGGTGGGTCTGTAGGACTTGAAGGCCCTACCGTAGCAACAGGTGCTGCTTTAGGTTCAAATTTTGCACGATTATTTCATTTAAATCAAACTACAAGAACATTATTAATAGGTGCCGCCGCTGCTGGTGCGATGTCATCAATTTTTAAAGCACCCATTGCGGCTATAGTTTTTGCCGTTGAAATTTTTAGTCTGGAATTAACGTTGGCATCGATGGTTCCTTTGCTATTAGCTTCAATCACAGCTATACTTACTTCCTATTTCTTTTTTGGAGATGATGTATTACTCCATTTCGATATTCAGGATAAATTTTATTTGAATGACGTTTTATTTTATGTTCTTTTAGGAGGGTTTTCTGCAATAGCCTCCATTTATTTTAGTAAGGTCTATTTTGGAATAAGTGATTTTTTTAAAAGATTTAAAAATCCTTATTCTCGATTGTTAATTGGTGGATTCCTACTTGGTGCTATTGTGTATTTTATCCCCCCCCTTTTTGGTGAAGGTTATGCAACAATTAATAATGTGTTAAAAGGAAATATAACTGAAATTATATCAGAAAATATTTTTCATTTTACAATAGATAATACATGGATTATTATTCTATTTCTTTTGGGATTAATTGTTTTTAAAGTAGTTGCAATGTCATTTACTTTTGGAGCAGGCGGTATAGGTGGGGTATTTGCCCCTACACTTTTTACCGGAAGTATTTCAGGATATGTCTTTGCCATGATCATCAATGCTAGTAATTTATTTTCTCATCAGTTATCATTAACTAATTTTGCCATGGTGGGTATGGCAGGATTGATGGCCGGAATTTTACAAGCTCCATTAACGGCAATTTTCTTAATTGCAGAAATTACAGGAGGATATGAACTTTTTGTACCGTTAATGATTGTTGGTTCTATCTCTTTTTTAGTCTCTAAAAAATATATTCCACATAATATTTATGCTGCTCAATTGGCCAAAAAAGGGGAACTTATTACACATGATAAAGATAAAAATGTTTTAATGATGTTGGAAATTGACAAAGTAATTGAGACTAATTTTATATTGCTTAATCCTGAAATGAGTTTGGGGGAAGTCGTAAATAATGCTGTAGCAAAATCAACACGTAATCATTTTCCGGTAGTAAATCAAGATAATGAATTTTTAGGAATACTTTCACTTAATGACATTAGAAGTATCATGTTTGATAAAAACTTATATGAAAAGGTGAAAGTTGACAGTTTAATGCATAGTGCAACTGATATTATATATTATGAAAAAGACTCCGCTAAGGAAATATTAAATAAGTTCAAAAGTACTGGTTCCTGGAATTTGGTTGTACTAAAAAACGGTAAATATTTTGGATTTATCTCAAAATCGAGACTACTTACTGCATATCGACAAAAATTAATAGAAGTAACTACTACCTAACTTCATTTAAAAAAAGAACTGTTTTATCAGTAAAATTGTTGGAATACAGAAATTTCTTTACAATTGAGTGTTAGAAATTTTACAATGGAAAATTCATTTATAATTAAACTTAGTTCCACCCTTTGGATAAAGGGAGGTGGCTCAAATCTTATTGCTTGAGGTGGAGGGATTGACATTGTCAATGTTAATTTATCTCCCCTTTCTTTACTCCTTAATACTTGTAGATTTAACAATAAAATGTGGTTTGAAGTAAATTCATTCTCCTCTTTAAAAAAGAGAGGAGCTAAGAAATCAAGAAAATTTTTAAATAAAATACAATTGTTAAAATTAAACTAGCTCCTCCCTTTGGATAAAGGGAGGTGGCTCAAGCTTTTTTGTTTGAGACGGAGGGATTGACATCAATAATATTAATTTATCTCCCCTTTCTTTACTCCATAATACTTGTAGATTTAACAATAAAATGTGGTTTGAAGTAAATTCATTCCCCTCTTTAAAAAAGAGGGGAGCTTTAAAGTATTAATATTATTTTTACATTAAATGAAATCAAAAAGAATACATAATAAAAAAGAGCATTTAGAAAAGAGAAAAAAACTCAGATCTAATCTAACTCCTGCTGAAGCTTTTCTTTGGACTCATTTAAAAGCAAAACAACTTGAAGGTAGAAAATTTATTAAACAACATAGTATTGGAAATTATATTGTAGATTTTTATTGTGCCTCTGAAAAATTAATCATTGAACTTGATGGAGAAGTCCATAATAATTCTATAGCAATAAAATATGATGAAAAAAGAACAAAATATTTAAACAATTTAAACTTTACAGTTATTAGATTTGAGAATAAAATGGTTTTTGATTATTTACCTTCTGTATTACAAGAGATCAAGAAAATTTTTAAATAAAATACAATTGTTAAAATTAAACTAGCTCCTCCCTTTGGATAAAGGGAAGTGGCTCAGGCTTTTTTGTTTGAGACGGAGGGATTGTCATCAATAATAATTTATCTCCCTTTTCTTTACTCCATAATGCTTGTAGTTTCAACACTAAAAGTGGCTTAGATTAAATTCATTCCCCTCTTTAAATAAGAGGGGAGCTAAGAAATCAAGAAAATTTTTAAATAAAATACAATTGTTAAAATTAAACTAGCTCCTCCCTTTGGATAAAGGGAAGTGGCTCAGGCTTTTTTGTTTGAGACGGAGGGATTGACATCAATAATAATTTATCTCCCTTTTCTTTACTCCATAATGCTTGTAGTTTCAACACTAAAAGTGGCTTAGATTAAATTCATTCCCCTCTTTAAATAAGAAGGGAGCTAAAAAAATCAGCTTACTTTTTTAGAAAAGACACTGCTTGATCAGGAAAATCAGTAAAGACACCATCAATATTTGCCTTATTAAAACCCAAGCCCATTAATGCTTTAAAAGATGGAATTCCTTCTAACTGATCCGCTCGAAAAGTATAGGCATGTACAACCAAACCTAAGTTATGGCAATCTTTTACAAAATTGGTAAATGATATATTTCCATCCTCGTCTACATTTTTAATTAATTGTTTAAAATACGGACCAATTCCATCAGCATAAAGAGCATAATCTTTTAAATACTGTTCGTCTTCCTTAAATTCTATTAGTTGTACTAAAAACAATTCTGATTTTAAACGTAAGCGAATACGTTTTAATTCTTTAGCATCAAAGCATTGTAAAATACACTTGTCTTCTTTGGTTTTATAGCCATAATCTGACAAAATTTTCAATACAATACTTGAAATATCTTTTCCTTCATTATTATGGAATTCTGGGTCTTTTATTTCAGGATAAATCCCGATTTTGTTTCCTGTACTTTTATTCAACCCTTGTATCAATTCTATCTCATCTTGTAAGGAATGTAACTTGAATTTCGATTTCCACAGCGGAAATCTATCTTTAAAAACTGCTTCCCCTGTTTCCGAATCAAATCGTTCGGTAACTTGTAGCTGCATTAATTCTTCAAAAGTAAAGTCAATTACATAAAAACGCCCATCTGTTCGACTTCTTTTTGGGAATTGTTGAGCAACATCAGTTACTGTTTCTAAATGAATGTCATGTATTACAATAGGTACATTATCTTTAGACAATACCAAATCTTGCTCTAAAAAATCTGGGTGCATCGCATATGCCATAGCTTTAGAGGCCAAGGTATGTTCAGGCAAATATCCGGAAGCTCCTCGATGTGCAATTATCGTTTTATTAGTGTTTTTTGTCATTTTTTGCTGTTTTTGAGTCGAATTACACCCAAAAAGGCATAAAAACGTTAAAAAAAGTGAAATTTTAAAAAGACCGTATTTCTTCATAAGGCTAAAGATATAAATTTTGTAGTTTAGCAAGGTTAAAAAGATGTTACGAAGATGAAAATAGTATTAAAAACTTTCTTTATTTTTTTTATTTTGGCCTTAATCATTGGTATCTATTTAAAATACAATAATCATCCTAAAGCTGATATTATCCTTGGTCTTGATATTCTGTTTTTATCCTTTATTTTTATGCCATTATTTATTTTTTATCGCTATAGAAACGGGAATTATAAAAAATATGTCATAGATCCTAATAGTAAGAATCCTTTTAAGATTGATAAGGATAAATTATAGATAAATTTATAACATCTTTAAAGTCCCTTCAAGAGGACATTTGTTTTGATTTACCTTCATAGAATTACAAAATTCTATATCACAGAAAGCGTATTTTCTATTTTTAAAAATTATGAATATTATTATCTCTCCCTCTTGAGGGGTAGCTAATAATTCTAAAACTATCCTAGCTATCTGAAAAACAAAGAATCAAATCATCCTTTCCAATAATATTATGAGATACTAAAACAATCCCAATAGCTCCTAAAATCCGTGGGTTATTCATAAAATATACCGCAAAACCTTGATTAAAAAGGTTTTGCGGTTTTGTGTTTTTCACTTAAATTAGTGATTCCTACAAACACACTATGAAAGTAATAAATCGCAAGCAATTAAATGCCTTTGGTGGCATAAATTTTATATATGAGCATTTAAACGAACTTAAATGTCAATCTATATTGGAAAATAATTTACCACCATTAACCAATCAATCTCGGTATAATTGGA
>DEIV01000041.1 GCA_002352665.1 Flavobacteriaceae bacterium UBA2765 | reverse complement strand
TTAACAGATGAACAAAAATATTTATCAGAATTATTTGAATTTTGGTGACCCAGTGTCGAAGTCAGGAGGGTTTTAATCTAAATATATTTTCTGACCTACTTCTAGATCATTGTTTTTTAATCCATTTAACCATTTTAACTTATCAATGGTTAAATTATTGCTTTTTGCCAAAGAATATAAAGTATCTCCTTTGGTCACAACTACATATTTATTTTTAGAAGATACTTTCGGTTTTTCTAATACTTTTCCGGCATATAAAAATTTATCATCAAATTTATCATACTTGTGCAAATCGTAAGTTTCTATCAAGTTAATTAGTTTATGAGGGTATTTTGGATCAGTTGCATATCCTGCTTTTTTTAATCCCCTAGACCAACCTTTATAATCACTCTTTTTTAGATCAAACAATGCCGCATACCGTTTTCTATCAAATAAAAACAAAGAATGATCTCTAAAAGAAGATAAAGGATGTTCATATTTTCTAAAACATTCTTGTCTGGCATCATCATCATGGTACATTCGTTTCCCTTTCCAACTACTATGACATTTAACACCAAAATGATTATTACCTTTAACAGACAATCTACTTTTACCACTACTCGACTCTAAAATACCTTGTGCTAAGGTAATACTTGCCGGAATCTTATAAGCGATCATTTCTAAAATAGCAATATCGTTGTATTCTTCAATATATGCCAATGTGCTTTTATTTAAATTGGGTTTTCTCCTAATTAAGTCAGCATGAATAAGATCTGCTTCCTCAATTTTTTGAATTTTTACAGGCGTAGGCGTTCTTTTAACAACAGTTTTAGATGTTTTAGTAGTTGTTTTATGATGGGTTGTTCTTTTATGAGCACCACAGCTTATCATAAAACTTACCAAGCCTAAGGCTAAAAATATTTTTATAAATCTCATTTTCATAGTATTGCTAATAATCCTTTTTGTTTTAATAATGAGTTCATTCCTGCTATTCCCTGTAAGCCTCCGGTATGTATGACTAAGATTTTACTTCCTTTTTTAAATTTATTTTTTTGAATCAAATCAACAATACCAAATAGCATTTTTCCGGTATAAATAGGATCGAGGGGAATACCAGTTTCTTCCTTAAATTTATTTATTAACGTAATTAATTCCTTATTTATTTTACCATACCCTCCAAAATGATAATCGCTTATCAGTTTCCAATGCTTCTTTTTTGTCCATCTGGAAATTTCATCCTTTAAAAAATCACCTTTTAGAGATGGAAATCCAAGTATTTTCTGATTCGGTTTTGCAGCATTTATAATTCCAGCAATAGTACCACCTGTACCAACAGAAGCACAAATATAATCAAAGCTTGCATCATTTTCTGTTAAAATCTCTTCACATCCTTTAATGGCTAATGCATTGGTACCTCCTTCAGGTAACATGTAAAAATCACCAAATTCATTTTTTAAATTTTCTAAAAATTCAGGACTCATTTTCTCTCTATATACTTTTCGAGAAATAAATTTGAACTGCATACCACATTCTTGAGCAAAAGACAAGGTTGGGTTTTCAAAAATTTTATCAACCAATTCCGCTCCTCTTATCACACCAACAGTTTTGAATCCGAATTCAAATCCTGCAGCAGCGGTAGCGGCTATATGATTAGAATAGGCACCGCCAAAAGTTAATAGTGTTTGTACGCCTTGATCTTTAGCCGATATGAGATTATATTTTAGTTTACGGTATTTATTTCCCGAAATATGAGGGTGAATTTCATCTTCTCGCTTGATGTGCAATTCAACATCGTTAATTAATGAAAATTTTACGGGCTGATTTCTACTCTTTACATTAAACTTCATAATAGGGCGAAAGTAGTAAAAATAATAATTTCATGGACTTCAAATTTATTTCACTTTAAATATTCAAGTTGGCTATTGGGGTATTGGATTAAATAAATAATATCAGATGTCGGTTATCTATACAATTATTAAATTTTAACCGCTCTAATTTTCTCAAATAATAGTAAATTTACGCGTTAAAAAAATTAAATGTTCGATAAACCGCAAGCCTTAACTCCTGAAGATTTTTACCTTTCAAAAGAAGGGTATAAAGTTTTTACTGAAAAATATCATCTCAAAAGAGGATATTGTTGTAAAAGCGGCTGTAGGCACTGCCCTTACGGATATGATAAAAAGACAAATTCTATAAAAAAATGACTTTATCAGCAGAAATTAAACAAGGTATCCCGTCAATATTACCGCAATCAAAACCATATGATTCGGCAGTAAATCACGCTCCAAAACGAAAAGATATTTTAATTGCTTCTGAAAAAAAATTGGCTTTAAAAAATGCCCTTCGTTATTTTGATGCTGAACATCACGAAGAATTATTACCGGAATTTAAAGAAGAACTAGATACCTATGGTAGAATATATATGTATCGATTTAGACCTGATTATAAAATGTATGCCAGGCCAATAGCTACTTATCCTAGTACATCTTTGCAAGCCAGAGCCATTATGCATATGATTCAGAATAATTTGAATCCGATAGTGGCACAGCACCCTCATGAGCTGATTACCTATGGTGGTAACGGTGCTGTTTTTCAAAATTGGGCTCAATATTTACTTACGATGCAGTATCTGTCCGAAATGACAGATGAACAGACTTTAGCCATGTATTCAGGGCATCCTATGGGATTATTCCCTTCACATGAAAATGCCCCCAGAGTAGTGATTACCAATGGCATGATGATACCTAATTATTCTACACAAGACGATTGGGAAAAATTCAACGCCCTAGGCGTAACTCAATACGGACAAATGACTGCTGGTAGCTTTATGTATATCGGTCCTCAGGGTATAGTGCATGGCACTACTATTACCGTCTTAAATGCCGGTAGAAAAATAGCAAAACACAATGAAGATCTTACCGGAAAACTATTTCTAACATCAGGTTTAGGCGGCATGAGTGGTGCTCAACCCAAAGCAGGTAATATTGCCGGTTGTATTACTGTATGTGCTGAAGTAAATTTAAAAGCTGTTCAAACCAGGCATTCACAAGGATGGGTAGATGTGGTAGTTGATAATTTAGAAGCATTGGTACAACGTGTTAAAAAGGCCAAAGCTGATCAAGAAGTAGTTTCTATTGCTTATCATGGTAATGTTGTTGATGTTTGGGAAAAATTTGATAGCGAAAATATATTCGTAGATCTGGGATCTGACCAGACGTCCTTACACAATCCTTGGGCCGGTGGATATTATCCTGTAGGCCTAAATTTTGAAGAAGCCAATACATTGATAGTCGATAATCCAGAATTATTTAAGGAAAAAGTACAAGAAAGTTTAAGACGTCAAGCAATATCTATAAATAAACATACGGCTAAAGGCACCTATTTTTTCGATTATGGTAATGCTTTTTTATTAGAATCCTCTCGTGCAGGAGCCAATGTTTATAAGGATTTGCATGGAAATTTTGTCCACAAAGATGCTCCTACGCTTAAAGAAGGAGACAAAGATTGGGCTTATACCAGCTATGTTCAAGATATTATGGGACCCATGTGCTTTGATTTTGGTTTTGGCCCTTTTCGTTGGGTATGTGTATCTGCAAAAGAAGAAGACTTGGCAAAAACAGATACTCTTGCCATTGAAGTTCTAGAAACAATGATGCTGCAATCCCCTAAAGAAATTCAACAGCAAATGGCTGATAACATCAAGTGGATTAAAGGAGCACAAGAACACAACCTGGTGGTAGGTTCGCAAGCTAGAATTCTATATGCAGATGCCGAAGGTAGAATTAAAATTGCCAAAGCATTTAATGACGCTATAGCCGAAGGAAAAATTGGCCCTGTGGTATTGGGTAGAGATCATCATGATGTTTCCGGTACTGATTCTCCCTTTAGAGAAACTTCAAATATATATGATGGTTCACAATTTACCGCAGATATGGCCATACAAAACGTAATAGGAGATAGTTTTAGAGGTGCTACTTGGGTATCTATACATAATGGTGGTGGTGTAGGTTGGGGAGAAGTAATAAATGGTGGTTTCGGCATGGTTCTTGATGGTACCATAGAAGCTGAACAACGTTTAAAAGCCATGCTATTTTGGGATGTTAATAATGGAATTGCAAGGCGAAGTTGGGCGAGAAATGATGAAGCAATTTTTGCTATTAAAAGGGCTATGCAAGCAGAACCCAATTTAAAAGTTACGTTGCCTAATATGGTTGACGAAAAGTTATTAGATAACATATAGAAATAATTAAACTCAATAAATATGAAATTTTTAAAATTACTTCCGTTAGTAGTGCTTTTCATAGTAAGCTCTTGTGCCTCTGTTAGAGTCTCTTCTGACTATGATAAAAAAGTTGATTTTAATCAATATAAAACTTTTGCTTTTTATAAAAAAGGTATAGATAAAGTTGATATTTCTGACTTGGATAAACGTAGAATTTTACGAGCTATTGAATCAGATCTGTTGGCCAAAGGCTTTTCTAAATCTGAAAATCCTGATATATTGGTAAATATTTTTACAAAATCAAGAGAAAAAATTAATATTTATAATAATAACTATTACGGATGGTACCCTTGGTATTATGGTGGATTTGGACCTTATGGAATAGGCTTTAATCATGGTGCTTATAATAATGTTACCCGTTCTACCGAAGGCACTTTATTTATTGACCTTATTGATGCCAGCAAAAAGGAATTGGCATGGCAAGGCATGGGTACAGGTGCATTGGCATCCTCTAAAGATATTTCTAAAAAAGAAGCTAGAATTAATGAATTTGTAACAGAAATAATGGCTAAATATCCGCCAATTATAGAATAAACAGTACATTTCTGTTTTTAATTGAAAAACCCGAAGCCAGTTTCATTTCTGACTTCGGGTTTTTCTTTTTTAGCATTTGAGGCATTATCCGTTTTTAACGGTTAATAAACGGATCATAATTTTTAAACTATGGCAAAATTACTTTTCCTTATTGGATTTATTAAGAAATAATAATATCTTGCAACTATATACGATATAACCACAATAGGGTTATACTAATGTTAGCACCAATTTGAGTGACTGAAATAATTGACAATAGATTAAATAAATATTTCCCAAAAGCATTTGTATATATAGGCTATGCTTTAATTGGATACGGACTACTTTACCTGTTCATAAAAATTTTGATTGGACTAGGCTTAATTATTATTGGAATCTATTTAAGTTTTTCGTTTAATGGAATACAAATTGATTCTAAAAAAAAGAAATTTAAAAAATATTCAAGTTTTTTTGGATGGAAAAAAGGAATTTGGGAATCTTATAACGACTATCCCTATTTAACGATGTTGGAAATAACCGAAAAGGAAACAGGCTACAGTAGAGGTCAAGTTGAATTCACCTCAAAGTATAAGGTCTACCGTGTCTGTCTATTAAATAATTCACATCGTGAAAAAATCATTCTAAAAAATTTTAAAAATAAAGAACTTGCATCAAAAAGTGCTAAAGAGTTTGCGAATAAACTGAACGTTAAGTTAACTGTTTATAGTCCAAAAATTAGTGAAAAAACTAGGTTAAGAAAACAAAAAAGATAAACTGGTGCTAATAACTAAGCGTTCGTGTGGTGCGAACCACCCAACATGAACGCCGTGTTGCTCTATTATGGATTTTTCGTAAAGTTTATGTAATTGGGATAGTATTTTTTTAGCCGTATTTTTTCAATTTTGCTTACTAA
>DEIV01000102.1 GCA_002352665.1 Flavobacteriaceae bacterium UBA2765 | reverse complement strand
TTTTACCACAGTTCTTTGTTGTGCTTTCGTGTTTTTATTTTATAATATTATAAATGGCCAAAGCAGGCTCCTTACAATCACCGTCAGTAAGAAACAGATTAAAAGCTTCATTCAATAACTCCTTAACAATAAGTAAAACTCTTTTTTCCGTGTCTTTTGTTTTTCTAAAGTGCAAATCAGATCCAATGTGATACAAAATATCAATTGCTTCTGTTTCATAACCTGTTTCGTCTAATATTTTCTCAGACCCATCACCCAATGGATTCCAGTCTGTCAAAACTTTAGTTATTCTCTTTATATGTTTATCATTCATGAGGATACTTTATCAGATACAAATAACGATCGAGCTTTTCCGTCATTCTTAATCCCTTTTAACTTGCAATAGGTTTCCAGTTCAACAAGGTCAATAACACAATCTTTAACGGTCAATCCCTGCGAAGTTAGATTTTCTTTTGCCTTTAAATACGCTTTGTTCCATTCCTTCCATGTGTCATGCATGCTTTCCTTGTCATCTATTAATTCCAAGAATTTACTCCAATCTTTCTTTTGATATCATGCTAAACCAATTACTTTTTCCATTTATTTTATTTTTTCAGCATGAAGCACAACGGTTTGAATATATGTAGTTGAGGATTTCAATGCACTAACCTTTGTTCAAAGATACAACCTTTAAGATTATCTCAAAACTCGCAATTACGTATATTTTTTATTGGCAACAGTTTTATTATCTGCCACTTATCCCTTTTGTTCCTGTCCAAGTTTTTAGTATGTAATATGGTGGTTTTCCTTTATCTTTTCCTCCTGTAAATGCTGAAGTTTTTTGTAATTGATTTACAGCAATGTATAGCCAAGATTGATTTCCAAAATGTACATTATCTGCCCAATCAATCCTATCATCTTTAACCAATGTTTTAAATTCTCCTTTTTTGGTTAATATGTCAATGCTACCATTTTGAATATTTGTAAAAAAATGATTGCCTTCTGCATCTGTAGAAGCACCGTCAGATATTGGTTTTTTTCCTTCAATTTTAATATGCTTAACAATTTCATTATCTGTGTTTTTATGTCTAAATAATATTGTTGAAATTTTATACCATTTTGTACCATTCATTGCTCCGTAAAACAATGTTTCATTATCTGCTGAAAGTGTAATTGGATTAATTCCTATTCGAGCAGGTTTTCCATTAAAAAGAGCAATTTTATTATCAATTACAATATCAATGTTCTCCGATTTCATTGTATTTAAATCACTAAATTTTCTAAACGTTTTATTTTTTATATCTATTGATATAATTCCTGGGTTTCCAAAATCAGCAAGGTAAATCCAATCATTGATTTCATCAACAGTAATGTCTTGTACAAAACTATTTTTGGGTGTTAATTCTTTAGGAACTTCAAATCGCATTAACTCTTTTCCTGTGGCAACATCAAAAGAAAATATTCGAGTTATTCCTAAGTTTAAACCTGCGTCTATGATCCATAGTCTATTCTTTCTATCAATGACTAAGCCTAAAGGTGTATCAAAAGAAAAATCTGTTTTATGATTTACTTTGGATTGATATTGCTCACTCGGAAAAGGTTTAAATGATGTTTTTCCTGTTATTTCTATTAATTGAACATTTTCAGGACGTAAAGGATGAATAGTAGCAAATATTCTACCTTCTTTAGATACGGTGACATTACCTGGGTTTATTGGTAATTCAGCAACTATTTCTAAAGTCCCAACTATGGGATTAGGATTATTTTGACTTTCTTTTTTTGTAGAACAAGAAACAAATAATAGAACTAGTAGTGAGAAAAATATTGTTTTCATAATTGTTTGATGTGTTATAAGGAGTTTGTTTCAATAATTGATACAAACTCCTTATTTGATTATTTAACGTTTGTAATATGATATGATTGATGCTTTTTTGATAGTATGTGCTCCGACAAAGTAGCCTACCATTGCCGGTGGTGTGTTTTCATCTAAATCTAATTTTTGAACATCTAAAGCATAAACTGTAAAAACATAAGTATGCTCTCCGTACCCTTCTGGTGGACAGGCACCTCCAAACCCATTAGAACCAAAATTTGTTCTACCTTGAATACTACCTTTAGGCATTAAGTTGTTTTTAATGTTTCCTGCATTTTTCTTTAGTTCTTTTGTGTTCGCAGGAATATTAAAAACTGTCCAATGCCACCATCCACTACCAGTTGGTGCATCTGCATCATAAACAGTTATAGCGAAACTCTTTGTGCCTTTTGGTATGTTTTCCCAAAATAATTGTGGTGAAATATTTTCTCCTGTACAACCAAAGCCTGATAACACTTGTTCATTGGTTAATTGTCCTTGTAAATCGTTACTTTTTAATGTAAATTCTTGTGCTTGTGCAAAATTGATAGATACTGTAAATACTAAAATTGCGATTGTTTTACTTATTATTGTTTTCATTTTTATTATTTTTATTTGTTAATGATATTTAAAATTTCTTTTGGGTCTGCTCGCTCTGTATAGTCCTCTGGTATAAATGCATATATTATTTCACCTTCTTTATTAAGAACATAGGTTGCTGGCATAGGCAGCTCGTAATTGCTATTTCCATTATGCTTTGGAACGTCAAGATTAAATGAATGGTAAACGTCTCTTAAATCTTTTGGCATTTTAAACACTAATCCTACTTCTTTTGAAATAATATTATCAATATCACTCAAAACTGAAAATTTTAAATTATTCTTTTCGGATGTTGTTAAGGAATTATCAGGTGTTTCAGGAGTAATTGCCACTAAAGATGCCCCTTGCTTTTCAACTTCAGGTAGAATTTCTTGCCATGCCTTTAATTCTAAATTACAGTAAGGACACCAACCACCTCTATAAAAAGAGATGATAACTTTTCCTTTTTGTAATAATGATGATAACGAAACTGTATTCCCTAATGCATCAGGCAAACTGAAATCAATCATATTATCTCCAATTTTTAAGGCGTTACCTGAAAGATGTTCTTTAATTAATTGCTCGGTACTATGTACCATAATGTCCCATTTTTCTTTGGGAACATTTTCTGCTGACATTGTTTTTTTTGCCTGCAATTCTTTTGTTAAATTCATAATTATATCTTTTTAATTTATAATAGTGCAAATATCAAGACATAAGCAATCTTAGAAAATGGAAAAAAAAGATAAAAGATGTAATAAATTCCTTTAGTGTTCTTTACGGAATTGAGTAGGTGTAACACCTACATTTTTTTTGAAATACTTAATAAAATAGTAAGGTTCTTGAAAACCAAGTTGATAGGCTATCATTTTGCTTGAGTTACCAGTTGTAAGTAATAATTCCTTTGCTTCTTCAATTACTTGTTCTGTAATGATGTTACAAGGAGTTTTATTTGTTTCCTGTTTAACTTCCCTTATTAATTTCTTGAGAGGTATATTCAATAACTTAGCATAAGAACCTGCACAATAATTATTTTCAATATTTTCTTTAATTAAGTCAATAAACTGATTGTACAATTTTGACTTTTTATTTTTTTTGTCAACAATATTTGACTTTAGTTTTAACAGTATTATATTGATATAATTTACAATAAGTTCTTTATTCGATTTATTTTCTTTTGATAAAGTTTCGAGTAATGTTTTAAAAGAATTAGCATCAATGAGTTTTGAGGTTTTAAAGTATTCTAAATTCTCAGATAAATGCTTTTCTATGCTTGGATTTTCTTTTATGTATTCTTTTGAAAATGAAATAATAAATCCATTAAGATATGGAGAAGAACTTGTTATTTTAAAATCCTTATTGTAGTAGGAATATGTTTTCTTTTCTATTTCATATTCATTTTCATCAATTTGTATAGATATACTTCCTGCTATTAAGAAGATTATATTAAATTCATTTACAGGAATTTTAGTATTATTTCCTATTTTTATTATTACTGACATTTATTTTATTTCTTGAATTCAGGTTGTGATTTTTAAATTGGCTACAACGGGAGACTTCGCATCAACCCTATTGTAGGGTTAAAAATAGTCAATTTAGGATTTAATAAGAAGATCTATACCATTTTTATTAAAGATGATGAGTTATGCAAAAACTTTTTATAATAGTTTAGAGGTCTAAAAAGAGCTTTAAATGGATCTATTTTGTTAAAAATAATGAGATACAGGCTTTTTAGCCTCTTTTTTAAATTTTCAGAGCCTAGAATTTTTAAAATTCTAATCAAATTATACACACTAAAACAAAGATAAACCTCAGAGAGTACATTTTGCTTTTCTTTCATTAAGGTATAAGTAAAACCCCATTGCCGCTTTAGCGTTCCGAATTGATGTTCTATTATTTGTTGTCTTTGTCTATAATAGTTGGGGTTTGCTTGTACTCGTTGCTTGTTTCGCTCCACATACTGATGGTATTCTGATCGTTCGATATATCTTCCTCTAATGCTTTTTGTACAAAGGTTTTTTACTTGGCATTGCTGACAGGCTTTTGTTTTATAGTGTTTTACTTGGTATGATTTTTTTGCGGATGCATCAAGTTTCTTATTGTAC
>DEIV01000152.1 GCA_002352665.1 Flavobacteriaceae bacterium UBA2765 | reverse complement strand
CAGGTGCTATCATTAAAAATGGAGCTGCAGTAGTTATGGTATTGGGTTCGTCTTGAGCATCAATTTTACTTAAACATAAAAGAGCCAATAAAATTAAAAGGGGTTTTTTCATTATAATAATTGAGTTAGATTTATTTGAATTTTTCAATTTATTGTAGAATGACGAGTTTTTCAAATTTTTCGTTTTTTGTGTTTGTTAAAGTCGATTTAACATTCAATTTGTAGATATATACACCCTTACCTATTTTATTACCAAAATCATCTAAACCATTCCATGAAATTGACCTTGATAAATTCTCAGATTGTACAGTTTGATTAATAGTTTTAATAATTTTACCAGAAACTGTATAAATCTGAACCTGTACTTCTAAAGGTTCGTTTGGTTTATTATGATTAAACCAAAACTCGGTATAATTAATAAAAGGATTAGGATAATTGAGCACATTGCTCAATACTAAGTCACCATTATTTACTACAATAAAATTTAACGTAGCTTCTGAAGAATTATTGTATGTATCCCAACATTTAAAATTAATAGTATGTAAACCCGGTTCTAAATTTCTAAATGGAAATTTCACTTTTCCACTAGTAAAGTCATCTAATTCGGTTTCATAAAAATCATTCAAAATAAAGGGATTTGCTTGGTCTCCATCTAAAATTGCAACAATATCGTGATCAACTGCAGTTATAGACGTGTTGATGCCGGAAGCGTCTTCTAACACTGCAATAAAGTGAGGTGATTCACTGGTGTTGCCGCCATCAACAAAAGACTCATCATCCATAAATAATGAAACTGTTGGGCCAATATTATCTTCAGGAGCATTTTCATCAATTCCACCAATTGTAATTTCTTGATCTACACCTGTTTTATCAATATCTTTATTATCTGCATATAGACTCACTTTTGCCTTTCCATAGGCAATCCTAATGTCTTTAGGAACGATAAAATTAAAGCTGAATACACCGTTTTTAACGGAAGCCCTTCCTCTAAAAATTTTACTTTCAACGGCATCAAAAGTCAATTTATTTCCAAAATTATTATTGTCTAAGGTAATCCTATCTACTGATTTGTCGAAAATAGTAGTAGATAGCTCGCCATTAAAGTTGCTGAGTGTATTTCCTAAACCATCAGTAATTATACCTTCTAAGCTTATTTTTGACAATGCTTTCAGTGTGTCAGTAGCCTGTGAAATATCTTTCCCATTCAATTTAGTAAGTTTAATATTAGGTTTGGGCTGTGCAAGTTTCATTGCCGGGTCACCTAAAAAATAAACGAATAAACGCTGACTTGTATTCGGTGCAGATGGATCATTTTTCATGGCCATCATAGCTTCTGCTATAGTGTAATCTTCTCCATTAAAACCAAATAATTTTTTGATTAAAATTTCATTAAAACGCTGCCCTACACTTATAAAAATTTCTCTGGTAGTGGTAATTAAGCTGGCGGCTCCACCGTTAGTATTTAGAAAAACGAATTCTCCTGCAGTTGGTCTGGATGGATTGTCAAATTTTGAAAATTCACAAGTAACAGTAATCATTAAAGGCAATGTACTCGGATTGTTCCAATTTTGGATTTGAGGAACTTCTAAAATACGTTCATTTGCCCAGCCGTCTTCACCACCATGGCCAAAATAGTTAACCACTAACGAACCTGTTTCTAAGGCATTATTTATGGCTTCATTTACATCTGGATAACGCTCGCCACCCGCAGAAGTTTCTTGAACAAAAGCATCGGCATATATTTTTGTCAAATTAAAAACCGGACGTCTATTTTTTATAGTATCTGCCAAACGTTCTACTGTTGCTTGTAAAATAAATTCACTTGCAATATCAGGGTCATCAGCTACTAAAGCTATTTTATTTCGCCAATCTCCAAAAGCGGTAGTGTTATAATAACTTAAGGTTTTGTCTACAGCATCTTTGGCTTCTGCAGTTGTTGTAATCGGAAACCTACCGGTGGCAACGTCTTGTTTGTCGGCATTACTTAATAAGCCTTCATTATTGTCCATCATTCCAAAATAATCATCAGTAACGTATGATCTGGCTAAGTCAAAACTTTCAAATGATTGAAAAGCTGGTACAATATTATTATTATCATTAATTCTATCCTTAAAATCAAACGAAGCATCACCAAATAAACAAACATATTTAATTTTAGTATCGTTAGAAGTAGCATTTTGATATAGATGTCTAATAAAATCTCTAATTGCCGTTAAATCTGGAGATCCTGAGCCAAATTCATTATAAATATCTGCTAGCTTTATAACTTGAACCTTTAAGTTAGATTCTTTTCTGTGGTGATCTGCCAATCTTTCTGCCTCGCTCGTTAAAAAATCTTGGGTAATAATTACATAATCAATATCTTGAAGGCTATGTAAATTTTGATTGTTTATTTTACTATTCTCAATAAGTTCAGGTTCATAATAGTTATTTTCATTTAAGGACACAAATTCTTGTAAAGTACTACCCCCAATAGTTTTAAAAGTAAAATTATTATCACTTGATTGATTTTTGATAATTTGCGGATTAAGATGATCTGTAACATTCCAAATTTGATAGATAGCTGCACTATTTTCAATTTGATAGGCTATGATGTCATTTGAAGGATAATTTAAAGTGATAAAACTTCTAAATGAAAATTGATTATTAATATCGGTTAATTTTTTTACACCTATTATTTCTATGTAATCTAAATATCCTTTGGCGGATGGATTGTTTTTATTATTATAGGAAACTTCAACTTCAATAGGACTGCTTGATAAGTTTATATTTTGGCTAATTTCATTTGGAATTGCCAAAGTTAAATTCCCTGAATTTGAAGGAATAGCAGAAAAGTTAATAGGGCTTATGTTTTGACCATTTACTTTTATTTCCATTTGTGATGACGTAGAAGAAATAGCAACACCTCTTACCCTTATTGTAACATCTTCAGTGGTATCAAGATTTTCGAATTTAAATACAACTTTTGTGGTGTTATCAAAACTTAAATCTTTTCCAAACCACTGTTGTCCATTTTTAAATAAGTTGATCTTATCATCTTCATTCACAGTATAATCATTAAAGGTAGTAATGGTTTGTGTGGCTAGAGCTGTAATCTCAATAGCGTTATTTATTCGTTTTCCAAGACCATTGTCTACCGATAAAAAATAATAAGCTTTATCGCTATATATATTATTGATATGTCTTGACTGTCCGGGTTGAGCAGAAACAATATTCCAACTATGTGGACCCTTAGCATAAAACAATATAAAATCACCATTATCAAACCTTCCATCTTCTTCACCTTGTACATAAATGGAATTCTCTTGTAAGCCATCAAATCTAAAATCACTATTTAAAACAGGCAATAATGCTCCACCATTGCCAAATATCCTAATGTTTTTAGGATTGATATCATTAGGATTGATGCCAAGATTCTGCAAAAATTGTATATCAATTTTAAAAACGCCAGAAGTATCAACTGCAAATTTATACCAATTGCCTTGAGAGAGTACAGAATTTTTTACTGTTGAGGTAGACTTATAGTAACTTTTATTCCTTTTAATTTCTTGTGTACAAAGAAATAACGGAATTATTAGTAACAGTAATAGTATAGGTGTATTATTATTTTTAAAATTCATAACTTAAAACTGAACGCAAGATAAGCATACTTATTTTCTTTAAGAGTTTACATTGAATAACTATTTATCAAATTAAATACTTTTGAGAAAGTAAAAATATTTATTATCATTTAAATTTAAATAAGATTAATATAATATTTTACAACATTACATATAATAAAGAAATAAAACAATCGTTATACTAGCATTATAAGGCATATTGTGTCATATATAATAGGAATTTTATCAACCCTAAATTTAACAAATTAGAATTTAAGATGAAAAGGTATATAGGAAACAAAGTTTTGTTAGTAGTACTAGTAGCTGCTACATTAATTAGTTGTAATAAGAAGTCAAGGACACATTCTGAACTTACCGGTTGGAGATTTAATGATCCAACTTATGGTGGTTTTACAGCTAATACAAATTATTCTGGTCAAAAAGTACCACCAGGTATGGTATTGATTGAAGGAGGTACATTTACCATGGGTAGTGTGCAAGATGATGTTATGTTTGATTGGAATACAACACCAACAAAACAACAAGTTCGTTCATTTTACATGGATGAAGCAGAGGTGACAAACTTAGAATATTTGTTTTATTTACAATATTTAGAAAAAGTTTATCCACCAGCTGATGACAATTATAGAAAAATATACCAATCTGCTTTACCAGATACATTAGTTTGGAGAGAGGCACTTGGTTTTAATGAACTATTAGCGGAGTCTTATTTACGTCACCCTTCTTATAGTGATTATCCAGTAGTAGGTGTATCTTGGAAACAAGCTGCAGAATACTGTAAATGGAGAACGGATAGGGTTAATGAAAAAATATTAATGGATAAAGGTGTTCTTAAATCTTTATTTGATATGGATTCTGTAACTGTAGAAGGTAAAAATAGATTTGATACCGGAACTTATTTGGCTAACCCAGATTTATTGTTTGATGGTAATGAAGATATTTATGGTAGAGGGTTACCAGATCCTAATGACAGATCTAAATCAAATAAAAAAAGTAGAAAAGAGAGAAAAGCTGAAGCTGCGGACGATAATTCTGATGTAGATGAAGCTGCTGATGATGATAGTGGTAAAAAATCGAGAAGAAGCAGAAAATCTAAAAAAGCAGATCAAGGATTTACAGGAAGACATGTAAAAACTTCTGATGGTCTACTTACACAACGTTTTAGATTACCAACGGAAGCTGAGTGGGAATATGCTGCAAAAGCAGAAATTGAAAATAGAGAGTATAATAGTATTAGAGGAAGAAAGAAGTATTCTTGGAACGGTAGAGGTACCAGAGACGAATCTAGAAGAAGAAGTGGAGATCAAATGGCTAACTTTAAACAAGGTAAAGGAGATTATAGTGGTTTGGCAGGATGGAGTAATGATGGTGCAGATATAACCATTAAAGTTAAATCTTATGATTCAAATGCCTTTGGTTTATATGATATGTCAGGAAATGTTGCCGAGTGGGTTGCAGATGTTTACAGACCAATAGTGGATAATGATGCTAACGATTTCAATTATTTTAGAGGTAATGTATTTAAAAAACCTTTAATCGATGAAGAAGGTAAAGTAGTTGTAGTTGATTATAACAGTATTGAATTTGATACTTTAGATAACGGTAAAATTGTACCAAGAGATTTACCCGGTAGTATTAAGTATGTGCCTATTACTAAAAGCGATGCTTTTATGAGACCTAACTATGAAAAGGCAGATAATATATCTATAAACGATGGTGATTTGGCATCAACTAAAAATTACTATTTAGATGAAGAAGAAGATGAAGAAGATAAACCTAGAATGTATAATTCTCCTCAAACGCCAAAACAAATTGGTGAAAGTGGATTAATTATCCAACAATATGACACTAAAAAGAGAAATACTTTAATCAGTGATGAGTCAAGAGTTTTCAAAGGTGGTTCTTGGAGAGATAGAGAATATTGGTTAGATCCTTCTCAACGTAGATATTTACCTGAATATATGGCTACAAATTATATAGGGTTTAGATGTGCGACTGATAAATTAGGAGCGATGTCTTACAAACGAAGACGTAAAGAACCTACTAGAAAATAAATTATATAAATTCATAAATAAAATTAAACTCAATACATCATTTTGTATTGAGTTTTTTTTTAGATTTAACGAATGAATATTTCTGAACTTTATCAACGCTACAAACAATCTTATACCGTTTCTACAGATACTAGAAAGATTACTGATGGCTGCATATTTTTTGCTTTAAAAGGCGATAATTTTAATGGAAATAAATTTGCTAAAGTTGCCATTGATAAAGGTGCTGCATTTGCTGTAGTCGATGAGGTTGCTTACCAAACTTCACCAAATATTATATTGGTAAAAGATGTTTTAGAAACACTACAAACTTTGGCTACTTATCATAGAAAACAATTGGCAATACCAATTATTACTTTGACCGGTAGTAATGGTAAAACAACAACCAAAGAATTAATCAATGCCGTTTTATCAAAGAAATATAATGCTACAGCTACTATAGGTAATTTAAATAATCATATTGGTGTACCGCTTACTTTGCTTTCTATGACCCCAAATACAGAGATAGGCATCGTTGAAATGGGAGCAAATCATTTAAAAGAGATTGAATTTTTATGTGAAATAGCTCAACCGGATTATGGTTATATCACCAATTTTGGCAAAGCACATTTAGAAGGTTTTGGTAGTCTAGAAGGCGTAATTCAAGGTAAAACAGAATTATATCAATATTTAAATATTTACAATAAAAAGGTTTTTGTAAATACTAATGATGCCATACAAGTAGAAAAGTCTCACCATATGCAGAGTATTACTTTTGGTAAAAATAATGCCGATACTATTGTAAAGTTAATAGATGCAAACCCTTTTGTTAAGATAAAATTTGAGGATGTTAACATTAATAGTCAATTGATTGGGTCTTATAATTTTAACAATATTGCTGCCGCAATTGCCGTTGGTAGTTATTTCAAGGTAGATAAAGAGGATATATCTCATGCTATAGAAAATTATATACCTAACAACAATCGTTCGCAAATTATTGATCGAGGCTCTAATAAAATTATTTTAGATGCCTATAATGCTAATCCATCGAGTATGAAAGTGGCTCTAGAAAATTTATCAGATTTAACAGACCTTCGTAAAATTGCTATTTTAGGAGATATGTTTGAACTGGGCAGTGGTGCTGATATTGAGCATCAGTTCATAGGTGATTTAATCAATAATCTTCAAATTGATAAGGCATATTTAATTGGGGAGCATTTTTATAAAACCAATTACCCTTCCAAAGAAAATAAGAAAATATATTTGTTTAAATCTTATGATGATTTTAAGGATTATTTCTCAAATCTTAATAATCAAAACACTACGGTCTTAATAAAAGCTTCAAGAGGAATGGCATTAGAAAGAGTGCTTGATTTGTTTTAATGCAATCTTATCAATCATCAATATAAAATAAGTAGGTGTTATTTATGCAATAGCATGAAGGTTTTAAAAGCATCCCAATATTTTTCATGCCCTTGGGTTGAATCCCATAGAGCTCTAGATCCATGTATACCTTGAAAATTAGGTTTAAAATGTGTTATATATTTAGGTTTTATTTTACTGATTAATTTTTCAACGGGTACAATTTCGCGTTTAGATGAAGTGATAAAACTTGGAATATTTAATGATTTAATAGTTTCAGATAAATTCATATTTTTTAAATATTCTCCAGGGCTAAAGGCGGCAACCACTTTAACTTTAATATTTTCGCTGCCTATCCACAATGCCAAAGAAGCAGAGTAGGAGCTACCCACTAAAATAATAGTTTGGTTTCCATTTATATTATATAAATAATCAATTGCAGCATTTACATCCTTTTTAGCTCCGGTATAACCTACATTTATCAACTTTTCATTTGCATTAATCGCCGTTTTGTTTATGATACCATTGACTTTTTTTCCGGAACGCTGGTCTATTGCCATACAAGAAAAGCCCAATGTATTGAGTTTTTTTGCCGTATTTACATATTCACCTCTGCTAAATCCTGCCTGATGACAAAGAAGAACTGTAGGGGGCACATCTTTTAAAAAATAGGTATCTGCTGTAATGAGTACAGAATCTTTGGCATAAAAATGAATTGTATTGTCTGAATTTTTTTCAACTATTTCTGGGTTAGTAGACTCAGGAGTTTGAGCATAAATACTTTGAAATAAAATAAGTGTAAATAAGAAAAAATAAAAACGCATATCTGTATTTTTTAAAAGTGTTCAATTAAATAAACTACCTATATATATATACTATTTTTTAGTTTTCTTCAACTTTAGAGGTATTACTGTGCCAAGGTACCAGCTTAGATTTGTAATAATTTATGCTTAAAGCATCAAATCTATCTTGATGATTTCCTAAGCGAACTTTATACTCTTCCCAATTTCTTTGCGGAGTTGGGGTCCATCCTATTTCTGCCAAACCTAGGATTCTTGGAAAAACCAGATACTCTAGATCTTCTATGTTTTCAACTGTTTCTGTCCAAAGCGGAGCTTCTATTCCAATAATATTTTCTTTAGAAATACCTTTTGTGTAATTTTCTAAATTCCAATTATAAGCTTCATCAACTTCAATATAGGCTGCCCAATGCAAGCCGAGTTTTGTAGTTTCATCATACTGCATATCTAAATATGCTCTTTTGGCAGGAGACATCAATACTTTAGCCCCTTTTTCAATTCCTTTAAGTGCATTCTCTTCTTCAGCCCAAAATTGAACGATAGTATTAGACTCTAATGTAGCATGTGCAATTTCATCCCATCCCAAAACTTGTTTACCATGTTTAATTACAATTTTTTGTACACGATTTATAAATGGAATATAATCTTTCAATGGTGTTTTATGAGATTCATCACCACCAATATGGATATATGGGCCAGGGGTTATGGCGGCTAACTCTCTTATTACATCATCAATAAATTTATAGGTAATTTCCTTATCAGTACATAAAGTGCTAAATCCAACTTCCGTACCTTTATACAATTCCGTTGCTTTTCCATTGCAATTGAGTTCGGCATAAGATGCCAATGCAGCATTGGTATGACCTGGCATGTCTATTTCTGGTATAATAGTAATATAACGATCTTGAGCATATTTTACAATATCTTTATACTGTTCTTGTGTAAAAAATCCGCCGTTACCCCCACCAACTTCAGTACTACCACCATGAGTAGTTAAATTTGGCCATGATTTTATTTCAATTCTCCAACCTTGATCATCAGAAAGATGCAAGTGTAAAGTGTTCATTTTATATATCGAAATTAAATCAATAAATCTTTTCACATCATCTATACCTAAAAAATGACGAGATACATCGAGCATAGCTCCTCTATAGGCATAGGTTGGTTGGTCTTTAATAGTGCCTGAAGCGATTAACCAAGAAGTATTTTGTTTTTCATTAAGTTCTATGTTGGCTGGTAATAATTGACGTAAGGTTTGTATACCATAAAATAAACCTGCCGGTTCTTTCGCTTTTAGATCAATGCCATTTTCTTTAATGCTCAGTACATAAGCTTCTCTACCTTTAATACTATCAGATAATGATAAAAAAATATGATCAGAAGAAGGCAAAGAACTCATAATTTTGGTAGGTAATTCAAAACCTGTAGCCGGTTGT
>DEIV01000005.1 GCA_002352665.1 Flavobacteriaceae bacterium UBA2765 | reverse complement strand
TTATGTCGAACTCACGTTAATTAACCCTTTATCCAACTAATTATAGCTTCATCAGTAGGTAAGGTTTTTGGATCAATTACTTTAACAACATGACCATTTTCATCGATTAAATATTTTTGAAAATTCCAAGTAACCTCTGAGTCTTCCAAACCATTTTTCTCCTTTTGCGTTAAAAACTGATAGATGGGATGCATATCATTTCCTTTTACAGATATTTTGGACATCATAGGAAAAGTTACACCATAGTTCAGTTGACAAAACTCCGCAATTTCTTTATTGGTACCCGGTTCTTGTTTGGCAAAATTATTGGCTGGAAACCCTACAATAACAAAATTATTATCTTTATAAGTATCATACAATTTTTGTAAGTCCTCGTACTGAGGTGTCAATCCACATTTAGAAGCCGTATTAACCACCATTACTTTTTTACCTTTTAAAGATGAAAAATCAAAATCATCTTCCGATAAGGTCTTTACTTTAAACTGATATATGTTTTCCATTTCCTGTTGATTTTTTTCCAATGAAAATTCTGTGGCCGCAGCCAATACCTTATTTTCTTTTTTACCACAACAAGATACCATACTTATTGTTAAAACTAGGATAAATATTTTTTTCATTTTTAAATTATTTTTAATTTAAGTCATTAGATAAATTTTATACAGCAAGTAATTTTACCAAGCTCAATTCTGCTAGGGTTATGCTCATGGATAATTTTCTAATTTATTGATATTCTGAGCATAAAAACTATTTCTTATAATATTTTTTAAATTTAAAGTATGCCAAAATACTAATAATAATTGAAACTATTAACCAACCCCAAATTTCATTAGGTATTGGAGCGGATTCTCCTGCGGCATATGAATGCAAACCAGATAATAGATGATTAACACCTAAAAAGGTCATTAAAATAGAGGTAAAAGAGAAAACGGTAATCATATTAAAAGTAAATCTGCTTCTTAATCCGGGCACCAGTCTCATGTGCAATACAAAGGCATAAACCATAATACTTGCCAATGCCCAAGTTTCTTTAGGATCCCAACCCCAATAACGTCCCCAACTTTCGTTAGCCCACATTCCACCCAAAAAATTACCTATGGTTAACATTATTAAGCCAATAGTTAAAGTCATTTCATTAATTACCGTAATTTCTTTTATAGCCAAATCAAGTTTCTTTTTATTGTTTTTTGTAGTAACTATATATAAAATTAAAGCTATAAATCCTAAAATCATACTTATGGTAAAAGGGCCATAACTTGCTACGATAATGGCTACATGAATCATTAACCAATATGAATCTAATACGGGAACAAGATTTCCAATTGAAGGATCCAACCAATTCCAATGAGCAATCATTAATATCATTGAAGTTACAAAAGTTGTTGCAGCTAGAGTTAAAGCCGATTTTTTTCCGAAAAGCAACCCAAAAAGCATGGTTGCCCAAGCTACATAAATCATAGATTCATAACCATTACTCCAGGGAGCATGACCAGAAATATACCATCTAATTCCCAATCCAACGGTATGATAAATAAACAAGCCTAAAATAATAAATATACCTATTTTAACTAGTAAATTAATGAGTTTTGAACTATTGAAAATCTGTGTAATTACTAAAATAAATAATACCAATGCCGCCAACATATAATACATATACAAGCTTTTAAAGATGTCATATTTATTATAAAATAATTCGAGTTTAATTTTATCTTCAGATGGTATTACTTCACTTCCTACTTTTTGTTGAAATTTATGGATCATCTCTAAGTATTCATCCGCTTTAGCATAATCCTTATTGAAACTTGCTTTATTGATGGCATCAGCATATACCGGTTGTAAATAAGAAATATTTAGAGAGTCTTTTCCTTTAAAGTATTGCCTTTGTTCTACATAGGAATACCATTTGTTGTTGGCATCATCCTGTAAAGGAAAAAATTTAAAAATACTACCTGCAATGGCTTGGTATAAAATATTTACCCTACCATCAATATTCAATATACTTTCTTCAAATTTATTCTTAATTTTCTTTTTATGTGCCTTAGCCACCTCATCACTCAATTTATACACACCTTTATTGGTAAAAAAATCTGACAACTTAGCATATTCTATATCCTCTGATAATCCTAACAAATCTCTAACTTTGCTATTTGCTTTTTTCATATAGATAAAGGGAACATCATACCAAATTCTAGAATTAGTAACCATTGAAACTGCTACTTGATTGACATCTAAATCATGATAAGTATCTTTTTTACTGACTTTTCTTAGTAATTCTGAGATAAAAGTATTTACAGGTTTCATTCTACCACCCTCATCTTGAATAACTAAGCTTCCAAAACGCGCTGCATGTTCAGCAGATACTTTATGAGCATTTAGCACAGAATCAATTTGCATACTCGAAATTGAGTGCTGATGATTTTCTTGAGCAAAAGAAGTTAAAGAAATTAATAAAATACTTAAGGATAAAGCGGCTTTCTTCTTTTTTACTTTATTTAACATTTTGCGTAAATCTGCAAAACGTGTATTTTTTAAAAAGAGAATTAAAATCATTCCTAAAAATAATATACCATAACCAATATAGGTTACCCAAGTACCTATCGTATCATGATTTACAGATAAATGGGTTTCTTCGAAACCATCCGTAATTCTATAGCTAGATTGAAAAAATTTATAGCCTTTATGATTTAAAATATGATTCATAAATATTTTAAAATCAAAATTTTCACCATGATCTAATACGGTGATTTCACTTGCAAAGGATTTTGGACTATTGGAACCTGGATAACGTTCCAATTGAAAATCTCTTAACTTTATAGAAAATGGTAAT
>DEIV01000018.1 GCA_002352665.1 Flavobacteriaceae bacterium UBA2765 | reverse complement strand
AACTGTTATTCAATATACAAAAGTGATAAATCAAGAAATAATCATACGAGAAAAATTAAAAGAATATTATTCTATTATATTTGAAGATGAGCTCATTGAAGAAATTGTTAAAGCCGGACATCTTGATAAAATTAAAAGCAATGAATTATTAATAGATATTGGTCAAGAAATGACTCATATTCCCTTAATATTAGATGGTGTTGTGAAAATTATGCGAGAAGATAAAAAAGGGGATGAAATTGTACTTTATTATTTAGAACGTGGAGATACTTGTGCCATTTCCTTTGTGAATTGTCTTAATAGAGAAAAAAGCATTTTTAAAGGTATTGTTGAGAAAGATATAGAGGCTATTTTTGTACCCGTAGCATATATTGATATATGGTTAGCAAAATACAAATCATGGCGAGTTTTTATAATAGATAGTTACCATTTCAGGTTGATTGAAATGGTAGATTCTTTAGATAGTTTCGCTTTTATGAAAATGAAGGAACGTCTTTTTAAATATTTAACTGACAGGGTCAAAATTACTAAAGATACTGACCTTAGCATTACACATCAAGAAATTGCGGACGATCTAAATACGTCTAGAGTTGTCATTACCAGACTATTAAAACAACTACATGATGGTGGTAAAATTTTCTCGTCCAGAAATAAAATTAGAGTATTAGACTTTTAATAAGTTATACTAACATATTTAGATAATCATCTTCAGAAATGACTGGTATTTTAAGCTCATCTGCTTTGGTTCGTTTGCTTGGTCCCATATTTTCACCCGCAATAATATAAGTTGTTTTTTTAGAGATCGAACTCGAAACTTTACCGCCATTATCTTCAATAGATTTTTTGAGTTCGTTTCTACTCATTTTTGCAAATACGCCTGAAACCACAAATATTTTGCCTTGTAAGATTTCTGTTTGATTCTCTAATGATTCGGCTGAAAGTTGTAACTGAACTCCATAACTCTTTAATCTATCTATCAATTGAATGTTTACCAAATTATTAGAAAAATTAACAATACTTTCAGCAATTCGCTCTCCAATTTCATCAACAGCAATCAATTCTTCAAAAGATGCTTTCATTAAACTATCAATACTTTTAAAATGCTTCGCGAGTTTTTTAGCAACTGTTTCACCAACAAAACGAATTCCTAAAGCAAATAAGACCCTTTCAAAAGGAATTTCTTTAGACTTTTCAATACCTTTTATCATATTTTCGGCTGACTTTTCCGCCATCCGCTCTAACGGGATAATCTGCTCAACTTTTAAATCATATAAATCAGCGTAATTGGTAATGAGATTTTCTTTAAATAACAATTCTACCGTTTCTGCACCTAAGCCATCAATATCCATAGCTTTACGGCTGATAAAATGTTGTATTCTACCTGTAATTTGAGTGGGACAACCATATTCATTCGGACAATAATGCTTAGCATCACCATCTTTCCTAACCAATGCCGTATTACAATCCGGGCAATGAGTTGCATAAATAGTAGGTTTAGAATCCGCTTGGCGTTTTGCAAAATCAACCCCAACTACTTTGGGTATGATTTCACCTCCTTTTTCAACAAAAACGGTATCATTTACGCGAATATCGAGCTTGGCAATTTGATCAGCATTATGTAAAGAGGCTCTTTTTACAATTGTACCTGCCAATGCTACAGGTTCTAAATTTGCCACCGGTGTAATGGCACCCGTTCTACCTACTTGATAAGAAATACTTTTTAATACCGTATTTTTTTGTTCTGCTTTAAATTTATAGGCAATTGCCCAACGTGGTGCTTTCGCGGTATATCCCAATTCATCTTGATATGCCAAAGAATTCACTTTTACCACAACACCATCGGTTTCATAGGGCAAATTAAATCGTTCAGTATCCCAATAATTAATATAATCAAAAACAACATCTATAGACTTGACAACTTTGAAATTATCTGGTATTTTAAATCCTACTTTCTTAGCATTTTCTAAAGACGCTGCATGTGTTTTAAAAGGCTGTCTGTCTGCCACCACATGATACAATAAACAATCTAACGGTCTATTTGCTACTTCTGCACTATCTTGTAATTTCAGACTACCACTTGCTGTATTCCTCGGGTTCATATATGGGTCTTCACCTGCTTCAATACGTGCTGCATTCATTTCATTAAAACCTTTAAAAGGCAAAATTATCTCTCCTCTAATTTCAAAACTATCTATAAAATTATGCTTTAACTGTAAAGGAATAGATCTAATCGTTTTTATATTAGCAGTTACGTCATCACCTTGGAACCCATCACCTCTGGTAACCGCACTTTTCAATACTCCGTTTTCATAGGTTAAATTAATAGAAGCACCGTCATATTTTAATTCACAAGTATATTCAACTTTATCGGTACCTAATATCTTCTGAATTCGTTTTTCCCAATCTATCAAATCCTCTTTTGAATAACTATTACTTAAAGAATACATTCTATTCTTATGTGTAACGGTTTCAAAATTCTTGGTAATTTCGCCTCCTACTCTTTGAGTCGGAGAATTAGGATCAAAAAATTCAGGATACTTATTTTCCAACTCTTGTAATTCCTGAAGCTTGATATCAAATTCGTAATCAGAAATGGTTGCATTATCCAACACATAATAATTATAATTATGCTGCCTCAATTCATCTCTTAGAGCTTCTATTTTTTGTTGAATATCTGTCATCAATTCAATTTAGTTTAAACTCAAAAATAATTATTTTTCACAAAAGGCATGCTTTAAACTCAAAAAATATATTGTATTTGTAAAAATTGAATTTATTGCAATAGAAATTATAAAAAATTACCACTAGTGTAACATAAGTTACTAAAAATAGTGACTTTAGTCACATAAACATGATTAAAATCACTTTTTAAAATTATTTACCATCATACCTTTGTACTATAATTAAGAATTATAAATAAATAGATCATGAAGAAATTATTAATATTAGGTGCAGGAACAGCCGGTACAATGATGGCAAACCATTTGCGACCTAAACTGAATAAAAATGAATGGGACATCACTATTATTGATCAATATGAAACGCATTATTATCAACCAGGTTTTTTATTTCTACCCTTTGATACTTATACAGAAGATCAAGTAAAAAAAGTTGGGAAAAAATTTATCCCAAAAGGCATTAATTATATTCAAAAGAAAATTGAACGAATATTTCCAGATGAAAATAAAGTTAAATTAGAAGATGAAACTTTAAATTATGACTTGTTAATAGTAGCAACTGGGTCTAAAATTGCACCAGATGAAACCACAGGTTTATTAGGACCTCTTTGGAAAAAAGATATTTTCGATTTTTACACTTTTGAAGGTGCAAAGGCATTACGCGATAAGTTACGAGAATGGAATGGCGGAAAATTGGTAGTACACATTACGGAAATGCCAATTAAATGTCCGGTTGCTCCTTTAGAGTTTGCCTTTTTAGCAGATGCATATTTTCATAAAAAGGGAATGAGAGATAAAGTTGAAATTACTTATGTTACTCCTCTAACCGGAGCATTTACAAAACCAACATGCTCAACAGCACTATCTTATCTTTTAAAAGACAAAGATATTCATATGGAATCTGATTTTGCTATAGAACATGTAGATAATGATAAAAAAGAGATTGTTGATTATGAGGACAGAAGAATTCCTTTTGATTTATTGGTAACTGTACCTACAAATATGGGCGATGAAGTTATAGAAAGGTCTGGTTTAGGAGATGATTTAAATTTTATACCTACCGATCATAATACATTACAATCTAAAGCACATAAAAATATTTTTGTGATTGGTGATGCTACAGATGTACCCGCATCTAAAGCAGGTTCTGTTGCACATTTTCAAGCAGAAACACTAACGGATAATATTCTATTATATATTGATGGATATAAATTAAAAAAAGAATTTGACGGTCATGCAAATTGTTTTATAGAAACCGGAAATAACAAAGCTTTGCTCATAGATTTTAATTATAAAACAGAACCCGTACATGGAAAATTTCCTTTTGCCAAAATTGGACCACTTAAATTATTGAAAGAAAGTGTATTTAATCATTGGGGAAAGTTGGCTTTTAGATGGATTTATTGGAATATGCTTCTAAAGGGTATTGCCATCCCTTTTGTCTCAAGAAATATGAGTTTTAAAGGAAAAGTATTTGATATAAAAACAGACGAGTAATAATTATTAACTATAATAAAAATTAAATATTATGTCAGTAAAAACTATAGCAGGATTAGAAGTAAACGTTTCTGAAGAAGGATATCTTGAAGACATGTCTCAATGGAACGAAGATATTGCTAAAGAAATAGCAAGCGAAATAGGTATTGAATTAACAGATAAACATTTTGATGTTATCAATTACTTACGAGAAAAAACAGAAGCTGGAGAGGCACTAACCATCAGAAAAGTAGGTAAATCAGGTGTGGTAGATATTAAAGGATTGTATAAGTTATTCCCAAAAGGACCTTTAAAATTCTCATCAAGAATTGCGGGAATTCCTAAGCCAACCAGTTGTATATAGATAAATGACTAAGTAATAGCTAAAAAACTAAAAAATGGAAACAAAAGAAATAGAGAAAAAAAAGGAAATAAAAGAAAAAAAACCTTTAGAAAAAGTTTGTATTATCTGTGCTAAAGGATCTTTAGAAGATGTGTACGCTACCTTAGTGATGGCTAACGGAGCGGTTATGGAGGGTATTGAAACCAACGTGTTCTTTACTTTTTTCGGCCTGGACGGGATCACTAAAAAAACAATGAATCACCTACATACAGCAACAACAGGCAATCCTGCCATGCGTATGCCAGGTGGACTACCTTTCCCTACCATGCTTGGCGGTTTACCAGGTGTAGAAACTGCTGTTTCAGGAATGATGCGTAAGCAAATGGGAGAATTAGACATGCCTCCTGTAGATGAGTTTCTAGAAATGATCACTGCTGGTGGTGGTATGATCTATGCTTGTAAACTTGCAGTCGACATGTTTAAATTAGAGAAAAAAGATTTAAGTGATGAAGTAGATAGTATTATTACTATTGGCGAATTTTATGAATTGTGTGATGGAGACAGAACACAAATTATATTTACCTAAGTTTATAAAACCCAATTTTAGAAAACCGAAGCTTAACAGTTTCGGTTTTTTTTTGAGTTAAAAAAAACTAACTTCATTTATTTGTAACATTAAAAAAGAACTTAAAAGTGTATTTTTAACGTATAAAAGGTGAAACCACTGAAATTTAAATATACAGAAACTAAAATCAATTCATAAAATGAATAAGATATTCATGTACTCTACTTATTTTTTACTAGTATCATTTATGTCGTGTACTAGCCAAGCCCCTAGTTCTAAATATACTCCGGTAAAGGAGATCATAGATTCATATGATTTAGATGGAGACGGTACAACGCTTATAGTAATGAAAAATAATACTTTCACCAATACTGTCACGAACGATACCGTAAAGCTAATACATCATCTTCCTAACACCGGTTTTCATTTTTATAATGCCGTAGCCTTTAAATCGAATAAGGAAGGCATTATAGTTGGCGGAAACGGATTAAGAATAAGAAGTACTAAAGATGGTGGATTACATTGGAAAGAAAACGTATTTTCAGAATTTGCAAATCCATTTCATTCAGTTACTTTTAATAAAGAAAATGTCTTTGTTGTTGGAGAAAACAAATATGTCTATAGAAGTAATGATTTTGGAGAGCATTGGGAAGTATTCGATACTAGCACACTAATAGAAAATGGTGATAACAATCCTAAGTATTTTAAAATAAAATTTTACAATAAGAAATTAGGTATCATTTCGGGTTCTTATAATAATAACCTTGCTCTGCTAAAAACTGTAAACGGAGGTGAAAATTGGGAGAAATTAGAATTAAAAGGATTGAAAAATGGTAGTTCCGGTATTTCAGATTTCAAAATTATCTCCGAAAAAATAATTATTATAGTTACCCTTTCGGGAAGTTGTTATAAAAGCTCTGATGGAGGTAATACGTGGCAATCTATTTTTAGCGGTAAGAATGTTTCTTTAAACGCTATTGATTTTTTTAATGAAAATGAAGGATATATAGGAGGATATGCAAGTACATTGCTCTATACAAAAGATGGAGGGCAATCTTGGGAAAAAATTAATTTATTTACGGACGAAGATGGCGTTATATATTATCAAAAGTTTGGAGACAATTATAAACGCATTCCTCCAAATAGGCTTTCCATAAACATTACTAATATTAAATACTTAGATAGTAATACTACGATTTTTACACTTTCTAATTCTGATACCGGTATAGAAAAAGACTTTTTATATACTATAAAAAAAGATACAAAAAATGTTAAGGCGTTATTGAGCAAAAAAGATTCTGCTGTGTTCTTTAAAGGAGAGTCTTATGGTTTACATCTGCTAAATAATTCTTTATTTGTGCTTGATAGGAATAATTTATATCAAATGAATTTAAAATAACATGAATAACATTTAAGAAATTTGTGTCAGTTAGTGTGCTACACTATAAGTGTGGTGTGTATAAAACAAGCAATTTTTTACTAAAAAATACTTCGCAATACTAAATTCCTATTGAATTTAACTCAAAGTGACAATGTAACTCTTATCCATTATTCACGTAAAAATAATTTCTATATCTCAACTTTTTCTAAGAAAAACTTGCACAGTAATAAAATTATATTTTTATTTGCATTCTAAATATACAGTATATATAGTATGAGTTATTCGTTATCCTTTACAAAATCAATATTAGTTGTTATTTTTATTTCAGATAAAATCAAACAAGGACAATTCGAATTCCTATCAACGGCCATGATCTCTAAATTTTTAAGCATCCCTAAACCTACCTTGGTCAAAATATTGCAAAACCTCAATACGGCCAACATTATAGAAACTAAAGAGGGCAAGCAGGGCGGAATCAGACTTATGAAAAAACCATCCGAAATTACTGTCTTAGACATTTTAGAGGCAATGGAAAAAAATAAACCATTATTTCAAACTTCCTTTAATATATTAGCTGAAGGGAAAAGACCCAATAATGCTCAAAAATCAATTAAAAACCTTTTGACTGGAGCGGAGAATCAATTAAAAAATGAATTATCAAAAAAAACAATCGAAGAGCTACTCGTTGAAATGAGTAGTTAATTTTTTTATTTTGACTAAATATTCTTTATATAACGTAAATAAATATGAATTTTTCTAACTTCTTTTCATACATTCAAGAAACACCTTGGTATTTTCAGTTTTTAAGTCCGGTAGTAGACGAAATTGATAATCATACTAAACTTTTAGATATTGGTACAGGTAGTGGAAAATTACTACAGTTAGCTGTATCAGAAAAGAATGTCAATGCAATAGGAATTGATACAAATGAATCAATGCTTAAAGAGGCAACGAAAAAAGTGCAAAACACAGGCATCAAGTTGCTAAAAATTGAAGCTGCCGATACATATCCATTCAATGACAATAGTTTTGATGTTATTACCATATGTAATGTACTATTCAATTTAAACCAGCAAGCGGTTGATCATATTTTAACTGAATCAGTACGGTTACTAAAAGACCAAGGTCGAATTATCGTCCTTACTCCCACTGGAAAAGGAAATTTTTTTACATTGACCAAAAGCTATTTCTCTCTTAAAAATCTAAGCATTTATATATGGTTTTATGCCACAAGAAATCGAGCTGGACCCTGGACAGACAAAAAGCAACTAATTGCATTCTCAGAGAACCATAAATTAAACTATAAACAGAAAATAATTCTTAAAGGATTTACTCAAGTAGAAACGCTGACCAAATAATTTTTTTACACTAACTAAATATAATTAATACACCGTATAAATATTTAAAAATTAAAATAATGAACACAATAAAATATTACCCCATTGCAATCCTACTTATGATGACTTTCAGTTTGGATGCATTTGCACAACATGATAAACAAAAGACAAGTAAAACCAAATTCTCAGTAGAAATAGACCCCGCCACTTTTGCATTTAGCGGTTATGGCTTTCATTTAAGAATACAACCCAAAAATAGCGAACATTTACTCATAGGTATTGGAGCCTATGCAATGGACATGCCGGATGTTTTTGTAGATTTCAATAAAAATAATAAAAACAAAGGTTGGGATGTTCGATTGAATCAAGGTTATGGATTGTTTGGAGAGCATCACTTTACAGAAGTAAACAAAAAATGGTTCGCCGGGGGGCAACTTGGCTTACAAGAATATAAAATTGAAAACAATACAATTCAAGGAAGTGAAAGCTTTACAAATCTTTTATTTATGGCTTATGGCGGATATACCTGGCAGCCATTTGATTTTAATTTTTATATCAAACCTTGGGCGGGAATTGGGTATAATTCTAAAATATCCGGTACAAATACACTTGACACTTCAGAATACGACATCTCATCTGTACTTATGTTTGCAACACTTCATATTGGCTATACATTTTAATATAAAACCTATAAAAATGAAAAATTAAAACGCAAAAACAATTCTTAAAGAATTTGCTCGAGTAGAAACGCTAAATAAATAATTTTTTTACATTAATTAAATATATTTAATATATCGTATAATAATTTAAAACTAATAAAATGAAAACATTAATATTAAAGACAGCACTAATAGTATTTATATCAATCTTAATTTTTTCTTGTGAAAAAGAGGATAATAATGTACAAGAATTACCAAACTCTATTTCATTAAAAGAAACATCTTTATATCCTGAAGGTATTGTTTATAGTAGTTCAAAACAAAAAACTTTTATTGGATCTTATTATAAAGGAAAAATAATTACAGTAGATTTATTGGGAAATATGACCGATTTTGTAATTGACAATAGTTTAGTTGCAGTTGTTGGAATGGCAATAGATGAAACAAATAATAGATTGTTGGTTTGTAATTCGGATGCTGGAATATCATTAAAATCAGATAATGCTACTATTGGTCAATTAGCAGAAGTCATAGTCTATGATTTAATATCGGGAGCAAAATTAAAAACAATTGACCTTAGTGGTTTGTACCAAGGTGGACATTTTTTAAATGACCTTGTTTTAGATAACAATGGAAATGTATATATTACAGATAGTTTTTCACCAGTAATATATAAAATTGACACAAATAATAATCCTTCTGTTTTAGTTACAAACACAATCTTTGAAGTTCCACAAGGTACTTTTGGTTTAAACGGAATTGTTTATCATCCAGATAACTATTTAATTGTTGGTAAGGCATTTGGTGGTATTTTATATAAAATACCTTTAAATGATGTTAATAATGTACAAGAAATAACACTAAATACCTCTGTAAATTCTTTGGATGGTCTTTTATTAACTAATAATAATACTTTAATATTAGTAAGCAATTATTTCGCCGGCCCCTCTTTTAACGAAGCAATTTATAAAATAGAGACCACTAATAATTGGACTTCAGGAAGTATAACAAGTTCATTTACTAATTTAGACGGAACTTATCCAACAACGCTTACTGAAATAAGCAATGAATTATATGTAAGTTTTGGATACTTCCCTGAATTAGTTGACCCAAACTCAACACCAAACAACAATTTTAAACTTCAGAAAATTAAATTTTTAAATTAATGAAACTAACAATGTTTAACATAAAAACAAATGAACACAAAAACAAAAAATATTATCGGAAATAGTATCAATTATTTTATTGCTGTTGCACTTATCATAAGTGGAACGCTAAAGCTAATTGGTTTTGAACCTTATGAAGAAATGATTGAAGAATTGAGTCCTCACTATCTTGAAAACATTTACCTATTAGGTATTATTGCCATTGGTACAGGTCTATTATTTGCAATTCCTAAAACGTTCACAATTGGATTCATAGCTACCTTGGTATTTCTTGGCGGAACAATTGCTGCACATATGCAACATGGAGATAATTATATACCACAAATTGTATTTGTTCTATTAACGATTCTTTCAGCTTATTTAAAAAGACCTGGATGGTTTAAAGAGAAAAGAATAATTGTTTAACATCTTAATAACCTGAGTTTGATAACTAAAATTAATGTTAAGCTTTTTAGGTAATTACTTTAAATGGATATGTCATTTTGATCGAGAAGCCTGCTTTGTTCGGTAGACAGGAAATCTTATTACCAAGATTCCTCCTCATTCTTCGTTCGGAATGACATTATGCATTTAAACAAAAATGCTAACTTATGCCATAAATTGAACTCAAGTTCATAAAAAATATCCTTATTCTTGAGAAGTTAACTTTTCCTTATGTAATCTCATTTTTCCATAAGCAATAAATAAAACGCCAATAATGGTTATCGCCCCACCAATTAAAGCAATTGTTTTAGGAAAATCTCCAAAATAAAGATAAGAACCCAACAACACAAATAAACCACGGGTACTGGCAACAATTGCTTTACGAGAAAGTGGAATATATTGTAGTGCCAAATAACCAGCAATCACGGTCAAAAAAGGCCCTAATAGTGATCCAATAAAAATATTCTTTAATGCATTGTATGATATTGACCATGATTCTTGCAAATAGCTTAATGCTAAAATTGAAAAAATCAATAAAAACAAACTTCTATTTATTGTTAAAATAATAGGATGAATTTTTTCAATTTTACGTTTAATGATAACTGCATTAATTGCTCCCAAAGTACTAGAGTATAAAACATATTGAGCACCATCAATAAACATATCTTTCAAACCTGCACCTTTATAACTAATCACAAAAGCTCCTGATAATGCTAAAATTATACCCCAAAATTCTAAGGTATTAAACCGTTCTTTGAGGATAATAAAACTCAAAGTGATAACGAAAGCCGGTGATATATTTCCGATAAAGGAAACAATGGTCGGATTCGAAATAGTATGAATGGCTTTAAAGAAAAAATAGGTGCCAATTACTTCAAAAATTCCCAATAACATTAAGACTAAATAACAGCGCCGCGAAAGTGTTTTAAATAATGGAAACGATCTACGATACCAGGCAAAAAACAGAATCCACAACAAACCAAAACCAAACCAATAGACACCAAACTGTGGTAGACTTACTTCTTTGAGAGCAACTTTACTAAAAATATATACATTAGAAACGGCTATAACCGATACTATTGCCAGTAAAAAACCCTTAACGGAATTGGTTATTTTCATTTAGCAAAGATAGTCCATAATAATGTTAGTAAAAGCAACAATTGTTGCCACTAAATATTTTGACTTGGAATTAAAAAGGCTATGTTCGTCCTCAATTGTCCTTTTAGGTGATTAGCTAATGTTTAAGAAATTATTTACCTTTTCGTAAAAGAAACCCAAAAATTTAAGCTCTAATTAAAGGCATTGTAGAGCATCTTAAAAGCCCTTCTTGTTTGGCAATTTCTGCATAAGGTATTTCTTCTACAATAAAATCTTGCTTGCGTAACCAAGAATTCAGCCTTGAAAAATTTTGTTCAGAGACGATAATATTTTTATCTATTGAAAATATATTACTATTCATATCATACATTTCTTCTTTGGTAATTTCAAAAATATTCTCCTTACCAAAAAAATCAACCAGCCAATTGTATTCTTCCTCAATTAAAAATCCGTTTTTATGAAGTATCGCTTTGTCTTTTCCAATGGGTTGGAAACAACAATCTAAGTGCAAGGCATTTTCCTTAGCATTGGTATTTGACTTTCTCAATTCAAAAGATTTAACAATTTTATGAGGAAATAATTTTTGTAAAAATACTAAAGCTTCCTTATTAGTACGTGCAGTAATGAAGTCAGCATAATCGCTTCCTGTATAAGTACCTACAAAAATATAATCTCCCCAAGGCATAACATCACCTCCTTCAATATGTACTTCTTCAGGTGGTATCACTCTATTTTCTTTAGGAATTTGTTTATAGATAAAATCAATGGCATCTAATTCCTGAATTCTATTTGGCAAAATATTTGAGCTAATCATTTTATCCTCAATCACGAATGCAATATCTCTGGTAAAAATCTGATTCACATTTTCAAGAACTTTTGGTCTATATACTTTAACTTCATATTTTTCTAAAACATCAGCAAAAGCTTCCATTTCAAGGGTCATATCTTTTTCTTTAGGATAAGTACCGGCCAATATATGTTCTCTTGATTTTGGATCATACGCTTCATCAAACGTTGGTATAGGTCCGTTGCTTTCGGCGGTTCCCAATACCACAGCTTTTAACTTTGAAGTCTCATCTTGTATATTTAATGCTATCATATCTGTAAACAAAATGTCATTCTTTCCCCATTACAACAGGAAAGAATGACACATTTAATATATTCAATAATTATCTTTTATCTAATGATATAAAATCTCTAAGTACGTGTCCTGTATATAATTGGCGTGGACGGCCAATTGGTTCTCCATTCAACCTCATTTCCTTCCATTGAGCAATCCATCCCGGCAATCTACCAATAGCAAACATTACTGTAAACATTTCAGTAGGAATTCCTAATGCACGATAAATAATACCTGAATAAAAATCTACATTGGGATATAACTTTCTTTCTGCAAAATACTTATCTTTTAATGCAACTTCTTCTAAATGTTTTGCAATAGCCAAAATAGGATCTGACGTACCTAAATCTTCAAATAACTCATCGGCTGCTTTTTTAATAATTCTTGCTCGAGGGTCAAAATTCTTATAAACTCTATGTCCAAATCCCATTAATCTAAATGGGTCATTTTTATCTTTGGCTCTTGCTATAAATTTATCTACATCTCCTCCATCGGCTTGAATATTTGCAAGCATTTCTAATACTGCCTGATTGGCTCCACCATGTAATCTACCCCATAAAGCAGAAACTCCAGCAGAAACAGATGCAAATAGTCCTGCTTCAGAAGAGCCTACAATTCTTACTGTAGATGTAGAACAGTTTTGCTCATGATCTTCATGTAATATCAATAATTCATCTAATGCATTAACAGCAATGGGATTCAATACATATTTTTCAGTCGGAATTTCAAACATCATTTGTAAGATGTTCTCAATATAATTAAGTGAATTGTCAGCATAATTTAAAGGTGTACCTTGATTTTTGCTATGAGCCCAAGCCGCTAAAACAGGGAATTTACCAATAAGTTTTACCACTGAATTGTACAAATCTGTTTCCGAATCTATATTTACTGTTTGAGGATGAAAAGCGGTCAAAGCACTTGTTAATGATGACAAGATCCCCATGGGGTGTGCTACCTTAGGAAATCCATCAATTATATTTTTCATTTCTTCATTTAAAAGTGATTCTCGTTTGATATCATTTTCAAATTTTTTAAATTCAGCTTTTGTTGGTAGTTCACCAAAAATAATTAAAAATGCCACTTCTAAAAAACTTGCTTTTTTAGCTAGATCTTCAATTGTATATCCTCTATGGCGTAAAATTCCCTCTTCTCCGTTTAGAAATGTAATTTTACTTGCACACGAACCCGTATTTTTAAAACCAGGATCTAACGTAATGATTCCTTTCGTAGCTGAACGCAATGATTTAATATCTATGGCTATCTCATTTTCTGTTCCTCTTATAATTGGCAATTCGTATTTTTTACCTTCAATTTCTAAGCTTGCTATATCTGACATTTAATAAATTTTATAATAAATTTTGAATGATGCTAATTTACATAATTTCAATGAAATGTTAGATATGATTTTCCACAAATAAAATAGCGATTACTAGATATCTAGCAGTCGCTATTTTACATAAAAAATTACAAACTATAATTTACATTTCCTATTATAAAAAATATTCAATGTAAAAAAGAATAATGTTTATTCTATGAGACTGGAGTTAATTCTTCAGCTGTAATGCCAACCATTTTTTCTAGCATTTCAGTAGTAATAGATTTAGGCCTTTCTAAAGAATAACCCAAGGCTCTATCCCAAATAATATTAGAGAGTACACCAAATGATCTACCTACAGCAAATAGTACTGTATAAAAATCGTATTGCGTAACACCATAGTGCCATTGAACAACTCCTGATTGAGCATCTACATTAGGCCAAGGGTTTTTAGCTTTACCATGTTCTCTTAAAATATCTGGTACAACTTTATATAATGCATCTACATATTTAAAAATTTCATCATCTGGCATATGCTTTAAGCAAAATTCTCTTTGCACTGTATATCGTGGATCCGTTTTTCTTAAAACGGCATGTCCATAACCCGGAATTACCTGTCCGCTATTTAATGTATCCCAAACATATTTTTTCATTTCTTCTTCAGAAGGTAACTTACCTTTAGTCTGTTCTTTTAAACCTTGCAGCCAACGCAATACTTCTTGATTGGCCAAACCATGTAAAGGCCCAGCTAATCCGTTAATCATTGCTGATGTTGCATAATAAACATCTGACAACGAGCTGGCTACCAAATGCCCTGTATGTGCACTTACGTTACCACTTTCATGATCTGCATGAATGATAAAGTACATACGAGTAACATCATCATAAGGCTTATCTTTACCCATCATATAGGCAAAATTTGCTCCTAAATCTAATTTTTGATCTGGATATCTATGTCCCTCCTCAGGATTATAAAGTTTATTATAAATATAGGCACTTATCAAAGGCATTTTAGCCAATAGATTTGTTGCATCTTCATAGGTACAGCTCCAATAATCCATTTTACTCATACCTTGCTTATACTTTACATTGAAATTCGACTCTCTTTCTAAACTCATCACTGCTGCTGATAAAATTGCCATTGGATGACTTTCACTAGGAAAAGAATCTATCACATCCCAGACGTATCTTGGAACAATACTTCTATTTCTAAAATCGACCATCAGTTCTTTAACCTCTTCCGATGTTGGAATTTCTCCTGTTAATAATAAAAAATACAGTCCTTCTACATAAGGCATTTCGGCACCTTCTGGCTTAGGTAATTTCTCTAAAACCTCGGGTAATGTATACCCTCGATAACGAATACCTTCTAAAGGATCTAAATAAGAGATATCTGTAACTAAACTTTTAATACCTCTCATGCCTCCAATTACTTGAGATACTTTAACCTGATCTATTACTCTATCACCATATTCTTTTAATAATTTTGTTGTTCTTGGGCGATGCTCTTCAATTTTTTTTCGCAATTTATCTTTTAAAGTACTCATAATATTTTGTTTAAATTAATAATCTGATAGCCTCAATTTGGCCAAATCCCTCAAAGTTACCATCTGTAAAGGACAACAAAAATGATATATATCATTAAAAATGAGCTATGTAACTTATATTACAATAAAACCTGAATTATAAAATTGGAAAATAATCTACTTTAAAAATAAAAAAGCCAAATTCATTTCTGAATTTGGCTTTTTTGCAATAGATATTTTGAACGCTTATTTAAAGCTTAAAAGCTTTTTCTTGAGGATAATAAGCTACTTCGCCTAATTCTTCTTCAATACGCAACAATTGATTGTATTTGGCCATTCTATCAGAACGAGAGGCAGAACCCGTCTTTATTTGACCACAATTTAGAGCTACGGCTAAATCGGCAATTGTATTATCTTCAGTCTCTCCTGAACGATGACTCATTACTGTAGTGTAACCTGAATCTTTAGCCATATTTACAGCCGCAATAGTTTCTGACAGTGTACCTATTTGATTCACTTTAATTAAAATAGAATTGGCAATTCCGTTTTCAATACCTCGGGATAATCTTTCTACATTAGTTACAAATAGATCATCGCCAACCAATTGTACTTTATCTCCAATTTTCTCTGTTAAAACTTTCCAACCATCCCAATCATTTTCATCCATACCATCTTCTATAGAAATAATAGGATATTTAGTTGAAAGCTCAGCTAAGTATTCAGCTTGCTCTATAGAAGATCTAATTACACCAGAGGCTCCTTCAAATTTGGTATAATCATATTTTCCATCAACATAAAATTCCGCAGCGGCACAATCTAAAGCCAATTTAACTTCGTCTCCGGGTTTGTATCCTGCTTTTTCAATTGCTTTTAAAACAGTATCTAAGGCATCTTCCGTTCCATCAAAAGTTGGAGCAAAACCACCTTCATCACCTACAGCTGTACTTAAATTTCTATCATGTAGTATCTTTTTTAGATTATGAAAAATTTCAGATCCCATTTGTAAAGCATGAGCAATACTATTTGCCTTAATTGGCATAATCATAAATTCTTGAAAAGCGATAGGAGCATCAGAATGCGACCCCCCGTTTATTATATTCATCATAGGTACCGGTAAAGTTTTTGCAGATACACCACCTACATAACGATATAACGGCATACCTAGTTCGTTAGCTGCAGCTTTAGCTACTGCCAAAGAAACTCCCAAAATGGCATTGGCACCTAATTTCGATTTATTAGGCGTACCATCTAAATCAATCATAATCTTGTCAATCAACGCTTGTTCAAATATTGAAGTTCCGATCAATTCTTCTGCAATTTGAATATTAACATTTTCAACAGCTTTTAAAACACCTTTACCCATATAAGCTGAACCACCATCACGTAATTCAACAGCTTCATGTTCACCTGTTGATGCTCCTGAAGGTACAGCAGCTCTTCCTAATATTCCGTTTTCCGTTATCACATCAACTTCTACAGTTGGATTACCTCTTGAATCAAAAATTTGACGTGCATGAATGTTTATAATTATGCTCATTTTATTATCTTTATTTCTTATTAATATTGTTTATTTCTAAGGATGAAATCTATAGTGTAAATTTACTAAATTACAAGTGTTTATACGTATAAAATCCACTAATTATACGAGAACGTTTTCGTTTAATATTTTACCCAGAAAGAGTTTAAAACCCCTACATGGTTATTAATTTTTCATCTTAATCATTTCGAAAAATTGATCAAAAAGATATTCGGCATCATGTGGTCCCGGACTAGCTTCCGGATGGTATTGTACAGAAAAACATTTCTTATCCTTTATTTGAATACCGGCAATTGTGGCATCGTTTAAATGTACATGTGTAATTTCTATATTAGGATGTTTTTCAGTTTCTTCTCTATTGATGGCGAATCCGTGATTTTGCGAAGTTATTTCACCTTTACCCGTAATTAAGTTTTTTACAGGATGATTAATACCCCTGTGTCCATGGTGCATTTTATATGTAGAAATGTTATTGGCTAAAGCTATTACTTGATGCCCTAAACAAATTCCGAATAGTGGTAAATTTCTTTTAATAATTTCTTTGGCCACCTGTTGGGCTTCTATTAATGGTTCCGGATCTCCTGGACCATTAGATAAAAAATAGCCATCTGGATTAAAACCATTCAAATCTTCAAAACTTGAATTGTAAGGAAAAACTTTTATATAAGCATCTCTTTCAGCAAGATGTCTCAAAATATTCTTTTTGATACCAATATCTAAAGCAGAAATTTTATAAGTCGCATTTTCATTACCAATAAAATATGGTTTTTTAGTAGATACTTTTGAGGCCAATTCTAGTCCATCCATATTTGGCACTTCAGCTAATTTCTTTTTTAAGCCTTCTATATTATTAACTTCAGTTGAAATTATAGCATTCATAGCTCCATTTTCTCTAATATATGTTACTAATGCTCTTGTATCTACATCAGAAATAGCAATTAAATTGTGTTTTTTAAACCAGTCTTTTAAAGATCCTTCTGCATTAGGTCGGGAATAATTAAAACTAAAGTTTCTACATATTAGTCCTGATATTTTAATGCCTTCAGATTCAATTTCATCATTATTAACTCCATAATTGCCAATATGAGCATTGGTAGCTACCATTAATTGTCCGTAATAAGAAGAATCTGTAAAAATTTCTTGATATCCGGTCATCCCGGTATTAAAGCAAATCTCTCCCGTTGAAGAACCTTCAATTCCAATTGATTTTCCTTCAAAAATAGTTCCATCAGCTAATAAGACAATTGCTTTTTTTCTGGTTTGATATTGCACTTTACTAAATTTTATAAGTAATAATTATTTCAAAAATAATATAAAAAAAAGGATAAACTAAATTAGTTTATCCTTTTATATGTAATGTTTATTAACATTTTTTATTCTTCCTCTTCGCTCGTTTTCTTTTCAGCTACTGCTACAGGAGGTGTTACCTTCGTTGAACCACTACCACCTCTTCTACTTCTTCTGGTAGTTTTCTTCTTATTTCCATTAGGATTATAGGTAGTATTATAATCTACTAATTCTACCATAGCCATATCAGCATTATCACCTAATCTATTCCCTAACTTTATAATTCTTACATAACCACCTGGTCTATCGGCTACTTTAGTTGCAATCTCTCTAAACAATTCTGTTACTGC
>DEIV01000126.1 GCA_002352665.1 Flavobacteriaceae bacterium UBA2765 | reverse complement strand
AGTTTCTTCCACCAGCTTAATATTAGGATGGTTTCTAAAATATTTTCTACATTGTAAAATAGCCATCGGATGTGACCAAACCTCTTTAATATCATTTATTGATTGTCCTTCTAGACCCATTAAATGATGATGAATTGGCAAATGTATTTCACCTTGAATTTTTAAATCAAATTCATCTATTAAGGCATAATTTGGCAATATAGATCCTGCAAGCGAATTTTCAATAGCCATCACAGCACCATCAACAGCACTGCTATTGATCAGTTCAGGTATTTCAATAAACGACAAACATTCTTTTAGCCTAATATCTTCACCAAAGTATTGCGTGGCAACAATATGATGAAACGATCCTAAAATTCCTTGAATGGCTATTTTCATTGTAAAAAAATCATAAAAAAAGCCTCGAATTAACGAGGCTTTTATAATGTGAATTTATTTTTTTTTAAAAAACACGTACAGAGCCTCTCTTCATCTTATAAAAATAAAAGAAGTAAAAAAATGCTTGCCAAGTGTTATTCAATTTCATGTTCTACTATTTACGCAACAAATCTATACTTAAAATTTAAATAAACAAATTTTTTTAATGGAATGCTCTCCTTTTTATAGTTTTTTTAATTTTGTGCTTTTCATTTTACATATTTTTTAAAGAAAGGTGCTGATTTTCAGAAAATTCATTAATATAGAACTTGATTATGACCATTAAAAATCATATTTTTACCTCTATAATTTTTAATTTTACTTCCCATGAGAAACTTACTAATTCTTTTTTTAGTTCTTTTTATTATAAAAACGAACGCCCAAGAAAATGTTACCTATCAAAAACCATCTAAAGAAATTTTAGATTTAGTTGATGTTCAACCTGCTCCTAGTGTGCGAATGGATGATGATAAAACGATCATGGTTTTGTTGTATAGAGATCCCTTTAAAACTATTGCTGAGCTGTCTGAAGATGAATTGCGTTTGGGTGGATTAAGAATCAACCCTAAAACAAATATTGGTAGTAGAACCAATTATTATAATAATATAAAAATAAAAAATTTAAAAGCTAAAAATGCAAATATACAACAGGTTTCTGGCTTACCCGATAATTCGAGAATAGCTAATATTAGCTGGTCTCCAGATCAAAAGAAAATCGCATTTACCTTAACCACAACAATGGGTGTTGAATTGTGGGTGCTAGAATTGCAAAGTGCTAAGGCAAAAAAATTAACAGGAGCAACTGTTAATGCAAATTTAAGGGATGTTATCAATTGGTTTGAAGATAGTGAATCTCTCTTGGTAAAGATGACATCCAATAATTATAATGGTGTAGTTGATACAGATAAAATTATTCCAACCGGCCCAACAGTTTCTGTTAATGAAGGGTCAAAAGCACAAAATAGAACCTATCAAGATTTATTGAAAAATAAAATAGATGAACAAAATTTTGAGCAATTGGCTCATTCCGAAATTTATAAAGTTACGCTAAGTGGCAGCAAAGAAAAGTGGTTAGCCAGTGCAATGTATAAATCAATTAGTTTTTCACCAGACGGTAATTATGTTATGGTAAGTACTATTGAAAGACCTTTTTCCTATATTGTTACGTATTATCGATTCCCGTCTAAAACAATTATTTACTCAAAAGATGCACAAAAAATAGCAACAGTTTTAACATCTCCTTTGTTGGAAGAATTGCCTAAGGGATTTATGGCAGTTGAAAAAGGAAGAAGGAATTTATCTTGGAGAAACGACAAACCAGCTTCTCTTATTTATACAGAGGCATTAGATGGTGGTGATCCTGATAATAAAGTCAATTTTAGAGATGAAGTATTTCAATTGGAAGCACCATTTACAGGCACTCCTAAGAGTTTATTAAAAACCATTAATCGATTTTATAGAATGCAATGGGGCAATGATAATTTGGCGTTGGCCTCAGACTATTGGTGGAATACAAGAAATACAAAAACATATACTTTTAATCCTTCAGATGCCGCTATAGAACCGAAGGTTATTTTCGATAGAAATTATCAAGATGAATATAACGACCCGGGATATTTTGTTACTCAAAGAAATGAAATGGGTAGCTATGTGTTGGCATTAAACAAAACGAATCATGCATTTCTAATTGGTGATGGATTTTCTGATAAAGGTCAATTCCCATTTGTAGATAAGCTCAATTTAATTACACAGAAAAAACAACGCATATATGAGTCTACCTATACTGATAAGCTTGAAAGTATTAATGATTTTGATGTGCATAAAAATCAACTATTAGTTAGAATAGAGTCTCCTAGTGAATATCCTAATTATTATTTTAGGAATGTAAAAAATAAAAAATTAAATCAATTAACTACTTTTGAGAACCCGTTTAAGGCGATACAAAATGTGCATAAAGAAGTTATTAATTATAAAAGAGAGGACGGTTTAGATCTTTCGGGCACACTATATCTTCCTGTAGGTTATACTATAGCCAAAAAAGAAAAAGCACCAATGATTTTATGGGCCTATCCTAGAGAATTTAAAGACAAAAGTAGTGCTTCTCAAAACACCAGTAATCCTAATGAATTTATTTCACCTTATTGGGGATCGCCTATTTATTGGGTGAATAAAGGTTATGTAGTATTAGACGATGCAGCATTTCCTATAGTGGGAGAAGGAGAGGAGCAACCTAATGATAGCTTTAGACAGCAATTGGTGGGCAACGCCAAGGCAGCCATAGATGCAGTTGACTCTTTGGGTTATATTGATAGAAATAGAGTTGCAGTTGGGGGTCATAGTTATGGTGCCTTTATGGTGGCTAATTTATTATCTCACTCTAATTTATTTGCAGCCGGTATTGCAAGAAGTGGTGCTTATAACAGAACACTAACCCCTTTTGGGTTTCAAAGTGAAGAACGTAACTATTGGGAAGCTCCTGAAGTATATTATACCATGTCTCCGTTTATGCATGCAGAAAAAATGAAATCGCCTTTATTATTAATTCATGGAAATGCAGATAATAATTCTGGAACCTATCCACTACAAAGTGAACGGTATTTCAATGCTTTAAAAGGTTTGGGTGCAACCGTAAGATTGGTAATGTTGCCTAAAGAGAGCCATGGTTACCGAGCAAAAGAGAGCATATTGCATTTGTTATGGGAACAGGATCAATGGTTAGATAAATATGTCAAGAATAAAGAGAAGTAAAAATTTCATGCTCTTCATAACATAATAATTAAGATATTTTAAATATAGACCTCATAGGTTGCTTAGCTTCACTAAAGTTTTGGCATGTAAAAGGAAACTTGTGAGGTCTTTTTTGATTAAAAAAAATTGAATTAATTTTACGTTGTAAAAAATAATCATAAGACCTCATTGTATGATTAGAAGAGTTTTCTTTCTAGCATTTTTAATTGCATTAGCTGCAGTTTTATTTTTTAATCCAAATTTTAAAACAATTGCTGCCGGAGTTGCCATTTTATTGTTCGGTATGATAATGCTAGAAGAAGGTTTTCGGGTTTTTACCAAAGGACCTCTTAAAAACATATTAAAGAAAGCAACCGATAAACTTTATAAAAGTATAGGATTGGGAGCTCTTGTTACCGCATTTATTCAATCAAGCTCTTTAGTTACGGTAATTACCATTTCGTTTATAAGTGCAGGATTAATAAGCTTAGCTGGAGGTATTGGATTGGTTTTTGGAGCCAATATTGGTACTACAGCAACGGCGTGGTTAGTAGCAGGATTTGGTCTAAAAATAAAAATATCGGCACTAGCAATGCCAATGCTTGTTTTTGGTATTATTTTTTCTTTTCAAAAGAAAGTGTCTCTTAAAGGAATCGGGAATGTATTGGCAGGATTAGGTTTTTTCTTTCTAGGTATTCATTATATGAAGGAAGGGTTTGATGTTTTTAAAGAATATATTGACCTAACACAATATGCAATTCCTGGGTTTTTAGGTGTCATTATTTATACCGGTTTGGGAATTGTCATTACAACGATTCTTCAATCGAGTAGTGCAACATTGGCATTGATCTTAACAGCCTTAGCCGCCGGACAAATAGAATATGAAAACGCCTTAGCCCTAGCTATTGGTGCAAATATTGGAACAACTATCACGGCGATTTTAGGATCTATTGGTTCTAATATAGCAGGTAAAAGATTGGCAGGAGCTCATTTAGTTTTTAATGTAATTACAGGTATTGTTGCGTTGGCATTTATTTATCCGTTGTCTAATCTTGTAAATTATTTAGCCAATGCATTCGGAATATCTGCTACTGACTTTACACTCAAATTAGCATTATTTCATACTATCTTTAATATAATAGGAGTACTCATAATGATTCCTTTTATTAAAAAATTGGAAAGCGTATTATTACGATTTTTCAAAGAAAAAGTTGATAAGGATATTGATGAACCTAAATACTTGAATGAAGCGGTTTTAGAATTTCCAGGGTCTGCTATTTCAGCCTTGATAAACGAATCGAAATACTTATATAAAAATGCCATTTTTGAAATCGTTGCTCACGGATTAAATATTCATAGAGAGGATATAAAATCTGATATAAAAGCAAAAAAGATTGTTAAAAAATCTACAAAAGACATGCATATAGATGTCGAGAATTTATACTATAAAAAGGTAAAAACTATTTATGGTGAAATAATAAGGTACGCGGCAACTGCTCAAAAGAATTTAGAACTTACCGAAAATCAAAATAATGCAATAACAGATATTAGAATTGCCAATCGCAAAATGGTAGAAATTATCAAGGATGTTAGAGAATTAAATAAAAATGTGATACTATCATTAGATCTTGACAATAAATATTTACTAAAAGAATATGATACTTTTAGAAAAAAAATAATCAAAGTATTACGTGTTATTTATTTGTTTAGAAAAGCTGATAATTCAGCAGAATATGCTGAAAAATTAACTGAATTAAAGAGAGATGCAAAGGCACATATTAGACAAGGCAATAAATCTATAGATAAATTAATTAGAAAAGATCTGATTACAGTTGAAATGGCATCCTCATTATTTAATGATTATACCAATGTAAATGACATGATAAAAAAATTAATTGAAGTTGCAGAACTTTTATATGGAGAAACAGATACATTATTAGAAAATGATAAATAAATATAAACGCCTCTAAGAGGTGCTATTTTTAATTATCTTCATTTTTAAGAACTAAAGTTGACCTATCGTGTTCTTCATAATATAAATTTAAGATATTCATATTCGCTTTTATCAGGTCTTTGGTTTCCAATAAAATGCTAAAGTATAAAGTTGCATTTTTTGGACTCGACTCAATAGTTCTGGTCCTCTCAACTTGTTTTTGAATAGAAACTTCAACATTTTCAAGTAATGATTGTTTTTCATCCATTAAGTGAGGTACAATTTTATCAAAAGTACGAGAATCAAAAATCTCTCTAATCTCCTCAAATAAGTGTATCATCTTTCCATTGATTTCCCTTAATTCATTGGCTTGATTCTTCTTTAACCCTTTATGATTATTGTTTACATGTTTATGGCTAATTTTAGCTATAAAACTTGCAGACTGAGCGAGGTCTTGTAAACTTCCAATAATATCAATATAAAACTTACTTGCACCTAAATATGAATCGTCTAAATCTTTAATAAAATAAAAAATGTTATTCTGTAAATCTTCTATTTCATTTTCTAATTTGATAACAGTATCTTTTGCTTTTTTAAGCATTGATAAATCTTCATTGGTCAATCCATTTATGGTATTCTGTGTAATTTTACTCACTCGTTTTAAGGCCTTGGAAATATTATCTGCACTTTCTTCTATGACACCATGAATTGAATTGCTTTCAGATTTACTCAAACTATCTTCGGCTTTAATTTCTTTAGATTTTGTTTTGTGTTTGATATAGTTACGAGCCAATAATAAAATAGCAATAAACAAAAGTATAGCTATTGCCGCTGATCCTCCTAAATTAATTAGTACAGCCATAATACCTGCGGCTGTAAATGCAATTAAGGCAGTTCCAAACCATCCTGCAATTACATTTAATACACCTGCTACTCTATATACCGCACTTTCACTGCCCCAAGCCCTGTCAGCTAATGAAGTTCCCATGGCAACCATAAAAGTTACATAAGTAGTAGATAGTGGCAACTTCATAGAAGTAGCAATCGAAATTAAAACACCAGCCACCATTAAATTTACAGATGCTCTTACTTGGTCAAAAGCAGGTAATTCATAAATTTTATCTTTGGGGAGGTTGATTATAGGTTTTTCAAATTGATTTTCAATTTTTTGATTTAAAGATTTAGGTAATATTGTAGCAGTATATTTTGAGATAAGAATTGTAAATCTCACTAAATTTCTAGAAAGAGAATTGGGCTGGAACTTCTCAGTTCCATCACCTTGTCTGGCCAAACCAATTTCAGTATCGGCGACAGTTCGAGCCTTTTTAGAAAACCATAAGGTAAGTACCATAATACCGCCGGCTAAAAATAACAATAACGGTTCAGTAGGCACTTTTTTGTCTAAAATATTCATTGAAAAAGCTGTAGCTTCTACACCAGAAGCAGACCACGCTTCGTAAGAATGATAAGCGGCCATAGGCACACCAATAAAGTTAACCAAATCATTACCTGCAAATGCCAAAGCCAGTCCAAAAGTACCAATAGCTATTATTGGTACAAATATGTTTTTCTTTAAAACAACTATGTATAATTGGGAAAGAACCGTCCAAATTGCAAAGGAAATAAGAATTATTATTATTTCATTTCCTTCTAAAAGATCTTTTACTTCTCCGTAATACGGTGTTCCTTTTAATCCTTTCATAAAAATGAAATAGGTAATAGCTGTGAGTGCTCCACCTCCAAACAGGGCACCTAAATATTTTATTTTATTTTCATAGTGAAAAGAAAAAATTAGACGAGAAATATATTGAACAATAGCACCTACACTAAAAGCAATTACAACAGATAGTAAAATACCCCTGATTATTTCTAATGCTTTTGTTGTATTAATATATTTTGTTAAATCAACAAAACTCTCGGTTTCAGATGCTGCTATTTTAATCAAAGCCATTGCCACCGCAGCACCTAATAATTCAAATACTATGGAAACCGTTGTTGAGGTAGGCATCCCTAGGGTATTAAAGAAATCAAGCAATAATATATCAGTTATCATAACCGCCATAAAGATGATCATGATTTCATTAAAGTAAAACTCTCCAGGCACAAAAATACCTTTTCTAGCAACCTCCATCATTCCACTTGAAAACACAGCTCCAAAGAATATCCCAAGACTAGCGACAATCATAATCGTTCTAAAGGAAATGGCTTTAGAACCTATTGCTGAGTTTAAAAAGTTGACCGCATCGTTGCTCACACCAACTACCAAATCGGCAGCAGCTAAGACCACTAATGCCACGATCATTATAAAGTAAATATTTTCCATAAATTATTTGTTGAAAGTAACTAAAGGAAATTTCTTTTAATTCATTCACATCAAAATTTTCATAGTTTTTAAAAAGACAAGGAAAATTTTAGAAGCACTATCTAGATAATGTAATAAAATTTGACGCAGTATTTTATAAACTCCGGAAACCTATTGGGAACAAATATAATAAACAATCTGACATCGTTATATTTTTTTATAATAGCTACAGCTATCATAAAAAATATGCCTCGCATCTCATTCATTCTCTTTGTTTTTTGAAAGAAATGAATTAAAAGAAATTCCCTTGACAAACGTAATTTAAATAAAATATTCTAATGTTAAGGAATTGTTATCAAATTAGTGTGAAAGTTGCTATAATCTCCTAAACTACAAGAGTTGGTATAGTATATGCCGGCTATCTTTAAGCATTATTCTATTTTGAAAAAAGCTGTCATTGACTCCGTCGAATCTTCAATTTCCTGCCTTTCGACTTTGCTCAAGATAAGCTTTGGCAGAACCCATTTGAGGTTTGTTCTGGATTCCTGCCTACGCAGGAATGACAAAATTAATTGAAAGTATATGCTTTCAATTAATTAACCATGTTGATTATGTAGAACTCACAATGAATAATTAAAAAGGATCTGAATCTTATTTCTTTTTCTTTTTATGTTTTAATACCTCTGCATCTACATAGAAAATAATTTCTTCTGCTATATTTTTTATCAGATCGCCTACGCGTTCTAATTTTTTAATAACCGAAAAAAGCAATAATGCTTGTTGAATAATGGTTGGGTCTTTCTTTATTTCTTCTTCAAGAATACGAAATGACCTCATGTTGATCTTGTCTAGAACTTTGTCCTTTTTAAATACTTTTCGTGCCGTTTTAGCATCTTTTTCGGTGTAGGCAAAAGTAATATGATCCATCATAGAACCAATGGTCTCATGCATCTTTTCAAATTCTAATACTTTTAATAAATGCGGTGCTATTTCTTTCTCTTCTTCTACCATATATTTGGAAATATTATAAGCATGATCAGCTATTCTTTCCAATTCACCATTTATTTTTAGAACGGCCATAATAAAGCGTAGATCACCGGCAACGGGAGTATAAAGAGCTAAGAATCTTTCACAGTCTTTTTCTATTTTCAGATCCAAAGAATTGACGCGTTTTTCTATATTCATAACTTCTTCTGCGAGATCACCATCGTGATTCACAAATGCCTCCATTGCTTTTTCTAATTGCGACTTGCATAAAATAAGCATTTCAAAGCCGTATTGATTTAGTGATTCTCTTTGTTGTTTAGTATCCATAGTAGTGAATTATTTAATTATCCAAAACGGCCTGTAATATAGTTCTCAGTTTGTTTTTTTTCAGGATTGGTAAAGATCTTTTTTGTTTTACCATACTCAATCAGATCACCAATATAGAAAAAAGCAGTATAATCACTTATCCTACTGGCTTGTTGCATATTATGTGTAACAATAATGATGGTGTATTTCTTTTTGAGCTCTCTAATAAGATCCTCAATTTTCGCAGTAGAGATGGGGTCTAATGCTGATGTGGGTTCGTCCATTAATATAATAGAAGGTTCTACAGCCAATGTTCTGGCAATACATAAGCGTTGTTGTTGTCCGCCTGATAAAGCCAAGGCAGACTTTTTCAGGTTGTCCTTGACTTCCTCCCAAAGATCTGCTTGTTTTAGTGCTTTTTCTACTCTTTTTTGGATGAAATTTTTATCTTTTATTCCCTGTATTTTTAATCCATAAGCAACATTTTCGAAAATAGATTTAGGAAAAGGATTTGGTTTTTGAAATACCATACCAATTTCTTTACGGAGTACTTCTACGATGACTTTTTTCTTATTGATATTTTTGCCATTAATTTTTATTTTACCTTCCATTTTATAACCGTCTATATAATCATTCATTCTGTTGAAAAGACGGAGAAAGGTTGATTTTCCACAACCGGAAGGGCCAATAAAAGCAGTTACAGTATTTGGTTTTATAGCGATGTCAATACCTTTTATTGCCATAAAATCGTCATACCATACCTTTACTTCTTTAACCTCTATAGTAGGAGGCTTTTTTTGTAATACCTCATTGACTTTGAGGTCTTGTGTATTGTTTTTATGTATCGTTGGTTCCATTGTTATTTCCATTTTTGTTGCCATTTGTTTCTAAAATAAACAGCAATACCATTCATAATAAAAGTGATGAGTAATAATATAATTATGGCAGCTGCGGCATTTTCTATAAATCCGTGTTGAGGTCGTGATATCCAATTGAAGATTTGAATTGGTAATACTGAAAATTCGTCCATCGGGTTTTGTGGTGCGAATGGCACATAGGCCAACGCTCCAACTACAATTAAAGGTGCTGTTTCACCAACCGCTCTTGACAATGCTAGAATAACTCCCGTTAAAATTCCTCCACCTGATGCCGGTAATATTTGAAGCCAGATAGTTTGCCATTTTGAAGCTCCCAATGCATATGATGCATCTTTAATAGAACTTGGTACTGCTTTTATTGCTTCTCTGGTTGCTACAATAATAATAGGGAGTATCAATAAAGACAATGTCAAACTACCTGCCAAGACACTTGCCCCTAAACTCATTATTCTAACAAATACTTCCAATCCTAACAATCCGTAAATAATGGATGGCACTCCGGCAAGATTTGAAATATTTATTTCTAACAATCCCGAAAGCCAATTCTTTTTGCTGTATTCTTCTAGATATATCGCTGCTGCAACGCCTACCGGAATTGCAATTAATGATGTCAATAATAAGATCCAGATACTTCCCATCAGTGCCGTATATATTCCTGATTTTTCAGCTTTTCTAGAAGGCAGATCTGTAATAAAACCCCAATCAATTCGGCTGATACCATCAATCAGAATATCACCTATGAAAACGATCAATAAAACCAATCCTATCAGCGTACAGAATATGCCCCAGAATTTAAAAAGCTGGTCTTTAAGTCTATTTTTTTGAATACTATTCATATTTCAAATGATATTTTTTTCTAATTCTATAACTCAACGTATTCAGTAAAAAAGTAAGTACAAACAACGTAATACCAGCAGCAAAAATGGTTCTGTATTCTATAGATCCATGTTGCACATCACCTAAGCTTACTTGTACTATATAGGCTGTAATGGTTTCAATTGGTACTGTTGGGTCGAGTGTCAATCTAGGTTGTTGACCAGCAGCTATGGCTACGATCATGGTTTCACCAATCGCTCTTGAAATCGCTAGAATTATCGATACAATAATTCCGGATGAAGCCGCAGGAACGGCTACTTTAAATGCCGTTTGTAATTTAGTTGCTCCCATACCATAAGAGGCTTCTCTTAATGATTGAGGTACAGCATGCAATGCATCTTCGCTTAGAGATGATACATAAGGAATAATCATAATACCCATAACAATTCCTGCAGAAAGTGAATTAAACCCAGATAAGTTGGGAATGATCTCTTGTAAAAAAGGAGTGACTACAATCAATGCAAAAAACCCGTATACTACAGTTGGTACAGCAGCTAACAATTCTAATAATGGCTTTACTGTTTTCCGAAAACTTCTGGGTGCATATTCGCTTAAATAAATACTAATAGACAAACCTATTGGTAATGCAACTGCAATAGCTATAAATGAGGTTAGTAATGTTCCGCTTAGTAGCGGAAGAATTCCGAAATGCTTTTCAGTAAATAAAGGAGTCCACTGCGTATCTGTAAAAAAATCTAGGATAGATACCTCACTAAAAAAACGGACTGCTTCAACAGCTAGTACTAAAATAATACCAACAGTTACAGCAATGGTAACTAAAGCACTTGTAAAAAGCGATTTTTCTATGACCAGTTCTTTTATTTTCCGCATTAAATATTTCTTTTAAATAACATGCGTTCAATAGTACTTTTACTTAGTATCAACTAATGTCTGTTTAATTAGAAAACGAATGTCATTCCGACAGAGCCTGAAAGTGCGACGAGGAATCTCATAGTTATAATTTTAGGAAGAGATTCTTCACTTCTCTAGATAGCTATCGAGTCGTTCCGCATTATGGTCTGAATGACATTTACACATTTTCCAATAATTTATTTAGTATAAATAAGGAAATCAGGTACTAAAAAGTACCTGATCATCCCCAATAAAAACTTCTGCTTATTTGTTACTTTCAACAAAAGTTTTGAAATTTTCTGTTTGCTTTTTATAGTTTTCATCAGGTAACGGAATATATCCCACATCTTTAGACAATTCTCCTGCGTTTTGTATATAAAAGTTCACAAACGCTATCACCTCAGGTTGTTTAACTGAAGTACTATTTACATAGATAAATAAGGGTCTTGATAAAGGTCTGTAAGTACCATTACTTACTGTTTCTAGTGTTGGCTTTACAATTTCTTCACCATTATGAACACCTATCAGCGTTAATTTATCTTTGTTTTCTGAATAATACGCCAATCCAAAAAACCCTAAACTGTATTTATCTCCGGCGATACCTTGTACCAATACATGATCATCTTCACTGGCGGTAAAATCACCTCTACTCGAACCGCTTTTACCAACGATAGCTTCCGTAAAATAATCATAGGTTCCTGATGCTACTCCAGGACCGAATAAATGAATTTCTTCATTGGGCCATTCAGGACGAATTTGATTCCATTTCATAATTTTACCCTGAGCAGCAGGTTCCCAAATTTTCTTTAATTCTTCTATTGTAAAACTATCAACCCAATCATTTTTAGGATTTACCAACACCGCCAAACCATCGTAGGCAACTTCCAATTCTAAATAGTTGATATTATTTTCTTTGCAGGCAGCTTTTTCTTTGTCTTTAATGGGTCGCGAAGCATTTGAGAGATTGGTTTCACCTCTTGAGAATTTTTTAAATCCACCACCGGTACCCGAAACACCAATCGTAACTTTTACCTTCGGTTGTGCCGACCTGAATTCTTCGGCTACAGCTTCTGTTATTGGAAAAACCGTACTTGAACCATCTACTTTAATGGTGCCTGATAATGCGGTTGTATCACTTGTAGCATCTCCTGCTTTTTCTTTTTTATCTCCACAAGCAACTACGATAAGTGCTAGTGCTATAATTGTTATTAGTTTCTTCATTTGTGTATAATTAGTTTTTGCATTACAAATTACCGTCTCTAATATTACTAGAAGGTTAATTTAAAATGAAGAAATTGCTATGAGAAGGTTATTATTGTGTTAAAAGGGGTGACTTCAGGAGGGTTATTTCCTAGTTAATGTGAGTTCGACGTAACTAAAGCACTTATAAACTGATAAATATTTGATTATCAATACTCTGTCATTCCGACGTAGGAGGAATCTCAATTGAAATTACTCGAGATTCTTCACTTCTCCTTATAGCTATCGGGACGTTCCTCATTATGTTATGAATGACATTTTACTATTTGACCCACTCATATTCTAAACCATTGATAAACAATATTTAAGACACAAAACCGTTGTTTATTAATAGCATTATCAACCTAAAATGCCTATTATGAATAATTATAAAATGACCCTAAGTCTATTGGGGATTCTACTTTTTTTTATGGTTTCATCCTCCTTTTTAAGTAAGAAAACACCTATTGATGAATGTGCTGACCTTGGAGGGTGGGTTAAATTGGGTACACAAACTGTTAGTTCCGATGTTGATTATGATGAATTGAACGTTATTGAAGTAACAGAGACCTTTGGTCGTTTAAAATTTAAAGTATCAAAGGCACCTATATATATTAGGAACATATACATAATATATGAAGATGATACCTCAGAAAGTCAAATTATAACACATCGTTTTAAAAAGGGGGAGACAAGTAGGACTTTAAATCTTATAGGTTATAAACGCATAATTAAAAAGATTATTTTTAACTATAGCAGACGTAATTCAGGTCAAGGAAAAGCTGATTTATTGGTATTGGCGAAGCTATAGTTGTAGTATGTAATGCTTGTGTAATAGTAGGACAGAGCGTTAAGAGGACAGAATGAAAAAGGTAATGATTTACCTTTTGAAGATGTGCCAGCCGAAGTGTAGCAGTAGACCTTTTTAGTCCCGAGTACTCGGGAAGCCAGCTGGAGCCTAGCATATCAACTTTTCTGTAAAGTTTTACTCAAAATATTTTCTAGAATGTGTGTGGAGTGGTTAATTATTCTGTTATTTCAAGACAAGCAAAATTTTCCTTAAAAAATTGTTCAATTATTTTGTGTTTGCCCTTAAGTAAAACCTCTAAGTTTTTTGTTGTAGTATTTCCAGTTCTAATCCAAATTATTTTAGGTGGAAAACCTTTTAAAACAGATAGTTCACAAAAATCAGAATCAAAAGTTACTATCGTAAAGTGATTGTCTTTTGCATATTCAAATATTTCTGAATCTGTTGCATTTTCAAGTCCTAATTCTCTAACTTGTTTTGAATCAGAAAATACATCAATAATTCTGTTTATTAAACGATAGGAAATATTTTGGTCTAAGAGTAGTTTCATCATAAATTTTATGATGCATATAAATGGGTTTGTTCTCTTTTTGCAGCAAAAAACAAGCAAGCATTTATTTGATTATTTGTTAACTCAGGATAGTCCTTTATGATTTCTTTACGAGTCATTCCATTTGATAACCATGATAATACATCATAAACTGAGATTCTAGTACCTTTAATTATAGGCTTCCCAAACCTCTTCTCTTTATTGATCTCTATGTATTTATTTAATTGTATCATAATACAAAGATAATTGTTTTTTTAATAACAATATTACCTTATAAGTATTATCAGTTAATTGTGATAACTTTGGCAATTTTAACCGCCAAAGGCGGTCAGGCATAAGGTCTGATTATAAATTAAATTGAATTATAATGTACCGTCCCGAGTACTCGGGATTTTTTTGCCTTATTCGCACTCATTCTTATTTTATAAATAAGAGCTCATGAATATTGAAATTTTATTCAGTTTCAATATTTGGTGAAAGCAGGGCGAAGCATCAAGAATTAGTCCACTGGACTAATTTAGTCCCGAGTACTCGGGAAGCCAGATGGCACCTAGCATATCGACTTTTCTGCAAAGTTTTACTCAAAATTTTCTTTGCAATGTTAATGAAATCGATGCATGAGATTAGGCGATAGCCAAATCTCATGTTAGATTCATGAACTCCTTTAAAAAACAATAGAAATCTTGTGAATAAACACGCTTTTTACGAAACGACATCAGCACTCTGGGGAGGGCAGTGGAATGTGTGTGAAGTGGACTAAATGTATTTATATTTGGAATATTTGCAAGTTTCACATAAATTGCACCAATAATATTAAATTTGGTTCAAATGGGAGTTATAAGAAAATCAATAACATTTACAGAACAGCAAGATACTTTTATAAAAAGCTTAATAGAACAAGGGTTTTACACTAACGATAGTGAATATATAAGAGATGTTATACGTAAAGACCAAGAAAGTAGAAAACATATAGTTGATTTACAAGAAGCTTTAATTGATGGTATAGAAAGTGGACCGTCAGATGCGACAATCTCTAGTATATGGGAGGAAGCGATAAAAGAATATGAGCAAAAAAAATAAGTACATATTAAGTGTACGTTCAAAAGAAGATATAAAAAGCATTGCCTTATATACAATTGAAAAATTTGGACTTGAACAATCTAAAAAGTGCGCAATTGGATTAAGCAAAGAGCTAGAATTCTTAAGTCAAAACCCTAATCATGGTAAAAGATATCTTTCTACTAGTAAGAAAATGTTATTTAGATATAGATATATTTCGCATATGATTTTTTACTACCCAACAGAATCTGGAATTTTTATTGTAAGAGTGCTGGGAGGAAGAATGAATTTTTTGAAACACATTAAATAGACTATTTTTTAATATTTTTTCTTCTTAAATTTTTCTTCTACAATGCCAATGAAATCGAAGCATGAGATTAGGCGATAGCCAAATCTCATATTAGATTCATAAACTCCTTTAAAAAACAAATATATCTAAACACAAGAATGATATTATAGTTTTAAATTTATATATTAAAAAAATACTGTATATTTCAATTAAAAATCAAGTCTATGCCAATATTTATGGATTTCCATGACCTTCCTGAAGGTGTTTCTCCCAAACATGTTGCAGAAATGCATCAAGCTGATTTAGATATTGAACACAAATATAATTGTCGTGGATTAACTTATTGGTGTGATGAAATAAGACAAACAGCCTTTTGTTTAATTGATGCTCCAGATAGACAGTCTGTAATTGATTTACATCAAAATTCGCATGGTGCTGTGCCACAACGCATTATTGAAGTGAATGATACTATCGTAGAATCTTTTTTAGGTCGTATAGAAGATCCTAAAAAATCAAAAAATACAAAATTGAACATTATTAACGATCCAGCTTTTAGAACCATTATGGTCGTTAAAATAAAAAATAAAACACTTCGAGTTTCTGAAAAAAACACTTTAAAAGCTGCTATTAGAGGTTATACAACATCTATAAACACTTTAACATCTAATAATAATGGAAGATTAGTAAAGCAAGAAGCAAATTCCTTTTTGATGTCTTTTGAAGTTGTTACAGATGCTATTAATTGTGGAATTAAAATTCAAGAATTACACAATTGTGTTATAACTCCAGATTTAGAGTTTAAAATAGGAATTAGTGCTGGAATTCCAGTTACAGAAAAGGACGGCCTTTTTGAAGATACTATTAAAACCTCTAATTATTTGAGTGAAATTGCCCAAAGAAATTTATTTATCACTACAGAAGTTAAAAACCTCTACGAAGGAGAAAATAAGAATATTCCAATCTCAGAAAATAAGTCGGTTCGTGTTTTAAATAGTACGGAAGAAGATTTTATGACCCGTTTAATGGATTATACTGAAAAAATATGGTCAAACGCCACAACAAATGTTACCGATTTTGAAGAAAATTTAGGATACAGTAAATCCAAATTATACAGAACAATGATGAATTTAGTTGGCAAATCTCCTAATATGTTTTTGAGAGAATATCGTTTAAATAAAGCGTTGGAAATATTGGAAAAACAACATTGTAATATTTCTGAAATTGCCTATCAAACAGGGTTTAGTAGCCCTTCGTATTTTTCTAAATGTTTCCATAAAAAATATGGAATTTCACCATCAAATCTTCATAATAGTTAAATAAGATACTGAAATACAGAAAGTTGCTTCAATAATTTATTTGGTCTAAAATTACAATTATTTGGTCTAAACGTTGATTTTTAGAATCCCGTTCTATACTACTTTTGATTAAAATTAATTTAAAACCAACTAAAATGAAAAAGTTTATCATTCTTGTTTACGGGTTTATTGCGTACCTAATTTTCTTAATTTCATTTCTTTATGCTATCGGATTTGTAAGTGATTTTCTAGTGCCAAAAACCATTAACTCAGAAACTGAAACCATAGGATTTTCAGCAATTATTATAAATCTTATATTGTTAAGCATCTTTGCCATTCAACATAGCGTAATGGCTAGACCAGCATTTAAAATATGGTGGATAAAAATTATAGGAAAACCTGCTGAACGAAGTACTTATATTTTACTTACAAGTTTAGCATTGCTATTAATATTTTGGAAATGGCAACCTATTAATTCGGTGGTTTGGGAAATTGATAACAGCCTATTTGTATGGATAATTAAAGGAGTGGCAGCTCTTGGCTGGCTTATCGTTTTGCTTTCTACTTTTATGATCAGTCATTTTGAATTATTTGGCTTAACACAAATTTTTGACAACTTTAAAAATAGAACTTCGCAATCGCCAAAATTTCAAACCAATTTTTTATACAAAATTGTAAGACATCCTTTAATGCTTGGGTTTATCATTGCATTTTGGGCAACACCTTTAATGACAGTAGGTCATATGCTTTTTGCAGTTATTACAACAGTATACATTTTAATAGCTGTAAAGTATTTAGAAGAAAAGGATTTACGCAAAAAACATGGTGATGATTATGAAGAATACCAACAAAAAGTACCAATGATCATTCCCTTTACGAAAAGTACGAAATAGAAAGAATATTCCTAAAGTAATAGATTTTAATAATAAATTTAATAGCATTAAAAATGAAAAACTCCATAAAACAAATCGCTCCCAATATCCTAAAAACCTTTAAATCACAATTAAAAGGAAATCTAGTATTACCATCAGATTCAAATTATGATGACACACGTAAAGTGTATAATGGTATGATAAATAAACATCCAGGATTATTCGCAATGTGTCTAGATGCTGACGATGTTATGACTGCCGTAAATTTTGGAAGAGACAACAACTTATTGGTGGCCATAAGAGGAGGAGGACATAATGGTGCAGGTTTAGGCTTATGTAATGACGGTTTGGTTATCGATTTATCAGGAATTAAGTTTGTCAACGTAGATACCTCAAATAATACCGTAAAAGTTGGAGGTGGAAATATATGGAATGAAGTTGATGAAGTAACGTATTCATTTGGTTTAGCTGTGCCTTCAGGAATGATTTCAACAACAGGTGTTGGTGGATTAACACTTGGTGGAGGTGTTGGTTATTTAACACGAAAATATGGACTCACAATAGATAATTTATTAGAAGCCGAAATGGTGTTAGCAGATGGTACTTTTGTTACTGTTAATGCTACTAATAATACCGACTTATTTTGGGCCATTCGTGGTGGTGGTGGAAATTTTGGTGTCGTAACGTCATTTACATTTCAAGCACATCCTGTTAAAATGCTCATGGGAGGACCTACATTATGGCCAATTGAAAGGGTTGAAGAAATAATGGCCTGGTATGATACATTTATTCAAGAGGCTACAGAAGATTTAAATGGATTTATAACCACAATGGTGATTCAGGAATCACCATTTCCGGCAGAATTACATAATAAAAAGTTTTGTGGTATAGTTTGGTGTTATACTGGTAATCCTGATAAATTTGAACGTATTTTTAAGCCCGTATTAGACCTTAATCCCGTTTTTGCACATGTCGGCGAAATGCCATATCCAGCATTACAAACTATGTTTGATGGTTTCTTTCCAACAGGATTACAATGGTATTGGCGAGCTGATTTTTTTAATGAATTAAACGCCAATATAAGAGCACAACATTTAAAATTTGGCACAACAATACCAACAGTTCTTTCTCAAATGCATTTATATCCTATTACCGGAGCAGCCAGTAGAGTTGGAGCAGAAGACACCCCTTGGGCGTATAGAGATGCCAAATATGCAGGTGTGTATTTAGGAGTAGATCCAGATCCTAAAAATGCAACTAAAATAACTGATTGGTGTAAATCTTATTATGAGGCTTTGCATCCGTATTCCGCAGGTGGAGCCTATTCAAATTTTATGATGGAAGAGGGTCAAGAAAGAGTTAAAGCCAGTTATAAACACAATTACGATAGATTAGTCAAAATTAAAGCTACCTACGATCCAGAAAACTTATTTAGAGTAAATCAGAATATTAAACCGTAGTATTCTAAATTTGTTTTGACCTCATAACCCCGAAGTCTCGGGGTGGTTAAAAATAAGACAGAGCGTTAAGAGGACAGCATGAAAAAGGTAATGATTTACCTTTTGAAGATATGGCAGCCAAAGTGTTGCAGTAGACCTTTTTAGCGAAATCGAAGATTTGACGAAGTCAATGAGTCAAAAGGCGGGAAGGCGATCATTCTACAAATATTCTCAAAAGTTTCTTCTACAATGCTAATGAAATCGAAGCATGAGATTAGGCGATAGCCAAATCTCATGTTAGATTCATAAACCCCTTTAAAAAACAATAAGAAATCTTGTGAATAAACACTTTTTATGCGATGACGAACTTGTCCTCCGAAGCTCAAAGAGCATAGGAGTGAGGAGGGAAGCTAATGTGTGTGGAATGGTTATCTATCTAAAATTGAATTTGTCAATGCTTCATCGGTAAGCATTAATAAAACCAACTTTTTATCTGCTCTGTTAGAATACTAAACCCTATATATACTAATGAATTTTCATCTCTATTCACAGCAACTAGTGGTCGGAGATCTCCACTACTATCTTCGACTGGAATAAATAGATACCCATTTTATTATTTTAAAATGTTATATTATATCTATTTTACGGACCAAAAGAGTGGGCCTCTAATTCAAACTGTATGCGATTACTATGCTTCCGTTCCATCTCTTCTTGTTCCTCTAGTTTTTCCTCCTTTTCTTTTATTCGCCTTCTATCTATCCTATATCAGAAATAAAAAATCAAAATAGGGATACTAGCTCCTATAACCGTATTAATTATGTCTTGTAATCCCATATTTTATTTATTTTAACATATCAGTATCGTTGCCTACTCTTACCGCCACTAGTTAGAAACTAGCGGTAGCGGGGGGATATGGATGTATTTATCTCGAGAGGTACTTCACCTGAAGGTAATTCATTACGTTGGTATGAAAATATAGATGGGCAGGGAACTTTTAGTAGCAAACCGAGGATTAATGCAATAGGAGATGTTGACGAACCCAAATCTATAAAAACTAGTGATCTTGATGATGATGGTGATAAAGATTTGATTGTAACATCTAAAGATGATCGTAAATTGTCTTGGTATGAAAACACAGATGGACAGGGCACTTTTGGTACGCAACAAATCATATCATCAACTTCAACTTTTATATCGTATCTTAATATTACAGATTTAGATTCAGATGGAGATATGGATATCGTTACCCACAAATCTTTTGTGTTAGGTTGGTATGACAATGTAGATGGGGCAGGTAATTTTAGTGGTTTTAACGATATATCGACCGTTCAAGGGAATAGGATTTTTTACTCAACAGATATCGACGCAGATGGAGATATTGATGTGATTTCTACAGGATTAGGGGATGAGATTAATTGGTATGGAAATACATCAACTGTTCTATCAACTAATGAATTTGAAAAACTTTCTATCTCAGTATTTCCGGTCCCATCAAAAGATGTTTTATTTATAAAGAATTATAGTGGTTTCAATATAGATCAAATACTATTATATGACATTAACGGCAAATTATTAATAGAACAAAACCAAAATTTTAAATATGTCAATATTAGTGGTTTATCTAATGGTATTTATTTACTAAATCTGTTAACTGATACAGGCAAATTCACTAAAAAAATAATCAAAGAATAATTAATTTACGGTATTATTAGATAATTTGACTATAGCGAGGGTATAGAAATTTATAGAAAGGAAAACGCAGCAGGATAAATTTTATACTCTTGCGGAAACCTAACGTAAAGTTGGTAAAACTTTTTACAACGAGAATATTCTAGAATATATGGGCTAACTTTGCAATTTTACATAACGTCTGATTATGTGACTATTCTGTCTCATAATTATTTTTATGTTAAACAAAACCATTATTGGAGGTTCTCAATATATTAATTGACGAATGCATAAATCAATTTCCAAAAAGAAGCACTAAAAAAGTACTCCTCAACTAAAATAAGCAATCAGACCTGATCAATATCATTGCCTATTTTAATATTATTGACTATTTTGATTAATTGAATAGTAAAGTATTTTTTAAGTCATGTACAAATTTGCTGTCATAGTATTGGTTGCTTTTTTTGCCAAAATGGCAAATGCACAGGATGACTATCCAACCAAAAGAGAGCGTATGGTTAAAAGCCAACTCTTAGCAAGAGATATTTCTGACTCTGTTACACTTAACGCCATGCGTCAAGTAGAACGACATGAGTTTGTACCCGAATCTATGAAGCAATATGCCTATGCTGATGGTCCTTTATCAATTGGCCATAAGCAAACCATTTCTCAACCCTATATTGTAGCTTATATGACCCAAGAGCTTAAATTAAAACCCGGGCATCGCGTGCTGGAAATTGGAACCGGTTCAGGGTATCAAGCTGCTGTATTAGCAACTATAGTAGACTCTGTTTATACTATAGAAATAGTTGAACCATTAGGACTACTAGCCGATAAACGATTAAAGCGCCTGGGCTATAAAAACATTGAAACTAAGATAGGAGATGGTTATCACGGTTGGCCGGACAAAGCACCATTTGATGCCATTATAGTAACAGCAGCAGTAAAGGTAATTCCTCCTGCATTAATAGATCAATTGGCTGAGGGTGGACGAATGATTATTCCGGTAGGTCAAACCAATTATTACCGAAACTTGGTACTCGTTACCAGAAAAAATGGAAAAATTAAAACCAAAAAAAGAATTCCGGTTGCTTTTGTACCTTTTACGAGAGAAAAAAAATAACTAACGTGCATAATGGATAAGAAATTTACGTCAGTTAGAGTGCCACGCCTTAGGCGTGGTGTATCGAAAACAAGTAAATTTCTGCTAAAAAATACTTCTCGATACTAAATTCCTATGGAATTTAACTCGAAGTGACAATGTAACTCTTAAAAAGTATTCAATTTGCCTATCAATGGCAAGCGATGTTTTTTATTTTAGGCACTTTGCCTACTCCATTATATACCAATCCCCAATACTCGTCTTCCGCCACTATCACATTAAAAATCTATTTGAAAACGAACTTGAAAGGTTTTTGCATTTCCGAAATTTTTAACTTTTTCCCATACATGGTTAACCATTATTCTGGTAACAGGATTTAAATACCAATTCAAGCCAAGGGTCACATCTGTTTGCTCACCTCCAAACACATCTTTACTATTTAGGTCTGAGTTTGAATAGCGTAATGCCACTTCCCAGGCACCGGAACCTTTGTTTTTTCCACCAAAATTCTTGTTGGGCTTTACGCGATTAAAACCCGAATATGAACTTTTATATTTTTTACTTTCACCAGTTAAAAAATAACTTACTTGTCCATAATAACTTGAAAAATTATAAGTATTTTCTGAATTACCAATTCCTGTATTTACATCAGTCATAAGATATTCAGCTTGCAATAAAAAGGGACCTTTTACCAAAGCGGTTTCAAAATTAACCATATTAACAGAATTGACATCCTCAATAATACCGGTATTGATATACTTCTTTCCACTTAAATGTGCTTCTGGTCTTGAAGAAACTCTATACTCTTCAGTTTCTGGTTTTCTAAAACTGTATCCTAAACCTAAATGGAGTAATTGTTTTTTCTCTTTATCATCTATTGCTAATCCGGTTATTCTACTTGTAAAGACATAACCATCATTTGCTGATAAATCGTTCGCATTTCCTCCTGCATTTCTAAAAAGACCGGCTTGGGCAGATAATCTCTTTTTTAGGAAATCATTAAACAATAATAAACCATTATTACGTGTAGGAGAATAATCACTATGCAAAGACCTTTCCAAAAAAGTAATATATTTACTACTGGTTAACATTTCTAATCGGATGGGTTCTTTTACATTACCAATTCTTATATTGCCAACAATAGGAATATTTTTGATTCCAAGATACACATCTTTAAAACCAACCTCTCCTCCTTCAAACCCGAGGTCTAATTTAAAATCTACATTGGTATAAACAGTTCCAGCTATAAATAGACGAGCACGTCTAATTTCAGTCCCATTTTTGACTAATAATTGTCCAAAAGCATCGTCTAATCCTGCATCTTGAGAAAAGAACGCATGGTCGGCCATAATGCGACCACCAAAGGAAAATTTGAAATTTTTATCGGCACTTTCTACTTTAAATCCGTTATCCCATTTAAATGAAAAAGGGTTTTCTTTTTTTTCTTGAGATGTTACCGTTAAAAACGTAAAAAAGAACAATGCAAGAAACATAATTTTTATCCTCATATTAATTGATTAGTTTTTAGCAATGTGAATAATATAAAAACATAAAACGTGCATAGTAATCTTTGTTTAATGTAAACCTACTATTAATTTAATAGCTATCTATAAAAAATGAAAATTTTAATAAAAACATAAACAGTTGTAAAACAGGAAGTTGCATTTTTAATGTAAAGTTAATGTTAAGTAAATGTTTATTTAATGTAAAATATTTATTAACTTAGTAACGTTAATAGTTAATAGAGATACATATTATGAAAAAAATAGCTATAATTTTAGTGATGTTTTGTGTAGGTTTTGTATCGGCACAAGAAAATGATAAAAAGGTTAAGTTAGAGAAAAAAGGGAATCTAGTTGAAGCAATTTACTTTGATAGTAATGGTGTTATTGATCAACAGGGATTTTTCAAAAATAATAAACGCCATGGCAATTGGATAAGTTTCAATGAAAAAGGCGAAAAAATGATTGTAGGGCATTACGTTGATGGTAAAAAAACCGGGAAATGGGTTTTTAAAACTAATGAAAAATTAACTGAAGTTGATTATTTAGATAATAGAATAGTTGGTGTTAATGAGTGGTCTAATAAATTGTCAATTGTGAGCAAATAGTAAATAAACATAGAATATAGAAAAGGAACTCAAACTGAGTTCCTTTTTTTATTTAGAATTTTTCTGATATTTTAAAACGTAATACTGTATCCTATAGAAATAGAAGTACCGGGGTCTCTTAATTTAAAAATTTGATCTTGGGCATTGAAAGATTGATATGCACTTTGTTTTACTTCTCCTAACAAGTTGGTAATTTTTATGTTGAGATTTGCATTTTTCTCTTTACCCAAGGTTTTGTTTAATGTAAAATTTAAACTGTTATAGGGCAAAGTAAAAACATCAGGATTAATGCCTCCAACGACTTCTAAGGTTTTACCTTGCACATTATAAAATAATCCGGTTTGTAAGCCTAAATCAGTATTATCATAATCAAAACCTGCATTAATTAAATATGGTGATTGTCCTTGCAAGTCACGGGTATTAGTGACAGTTTCACCAACCCTGGCCGTATTTTGTCTTAATGTCAATTCATCAATCCCCATTTTTAACTTAGATTGAATAATAGAAGCATTGAGGTTGAATTTAAATTTTTCTAAACTTGGTGACAAGAAACTTAAATTTTTCCTCAGTTCAATTTCAAGACCATAGACATCAGCAGAACCTAAGTTTCTAGGGGTAAAACTTTCAGTATCCTGTTGAAAATAGGTCAATTCTATTGGGTCAGTAAATGATTTGAAAAATCCACTTATGGCAAACATTTGAGCGTTTTCTCCAAAAAACTCAAAACGCAAGTCGGCATTATTAATATAGGTAGGGTTTAAGTCTGTTCCATTTGCCAGTGCACCAACAAAATTGGTATTTGACAATGGATCAAAAATTTCAGCAATAGAAGCTTCTTTAAACGAAGGTCTTGCTGTTGTTCTTGAATAGGATAACCTGATATTCTTATTATCGGTTAACCCATATATAAAATTAAGAGACGGAAAAAAATCTAATTTATCGATAATAGATTCATTGTCAAGAATAATTGTTCCGGTATTATTCTGACCAGTATAATTAAGCATAAATTTTTCAACTCTTAATCCGGCTATGGTTTTTAACTTTTCACCAATTTTAAATTCATTAGAAATATATCCAGCTATATTAATCTGATTCGCTTCAAATGAATTTGCCGGTTCTGCCACCGAAGTATTTCTTACGAAAGAACCTTCAGGGTCTGAAATGGTCCATAAATTATCTTCGCTTAGAATGTTGTCTGCAATACCATTGAAAATGCTTGTTGGACCAGCCAAACCAATTCTAAAGGTATATATATTGTAAACCCGTTGCTTATAAGAACCGTAAGCACCAAATTTTACTTTTGCATCTTTTTTTGACAACTCATATTTTTTTGTAAAATCTAGTTTGCCTACATAATTTTCTTCTTCTAAATTCCTCCAGATTCTTCTCGGTTCGTTATTTTGAGCGATACTAAAAATGTCATCTTCAATCTGAAAGGCAGTAGTTCGAACGTCCTTGTCATATATGGTCGATAAGGTTCCGGAAACTTTCCATTCAGTTTTCCAAGTGGCATTTTCATTTGTATGCGTACCAGATAACAAGCCATTGGTTATGGCTCGTTGGGTGTATGCTAAATTATCTTTTTTAAAGGTAACAAAATCTGTAAATTTTAGCTTTTGAGTAAATAAGCCGGCAATTGATTCCCCGTTTTGGATGTGCATTAATGTACCTTTATATTTTGAATGATCGGTTTTATAAGATAATCCTACCAAACCACTCAAAATAGTGTTGTTTTCTCCTAAACTACCTATTTGACTTCTATTAAGAGGCATTTCTATTGTAGACAGATCCGGATCTTTTCTATAAATATTATTCTCAGCTCCTTCGTAGAACTTGGTTTCGTTTTTATAAGAAAAGGAAGCAATGTACCCTAATTTGTTATCATTTTTTCCAACTGTAAATTGATTACCTGCAGTTAGTCCAAAACTATAATCCATAGTACTGGTAGATTTTTGTGCTGACATGGTTGGACTAAACCTTCTTGTCAAATCTGTAAGTAAAGTACTGTTGTCAAAAGTATTTGGTATGGGTTGAAACGGACTCATAGGTAAACTTCTGGTTCCATCATCATAGCCTAAAAAGTCAGTACCTCCTCCAGAATAATCTAGATAGTTATTGTTAAAATGCATTTTGGAATTATAGGCACCGCTAATTGAAAAGCTATATGCTTCTTTAACAGGATATTCTTTAGTGATTATGTTAACTATACCACCGGTAAAATCTGCAGGTAGATCTGCAGTAGCCGATTTAACAACCATAATATTATCAAGAATATTTGTTGGGAAGAGATCCATTTGTATGGTATTTCTATCAGGATCTAAACCCGGAATGTCAACGCCATTTAAAATAGTTTTTGTATAACGATCTCCTAACCCTCTTACATAGACATATTTACCACCTTGAACGGAAACACCAGGAACACTTTTAACTGCAGCAGCCAAATCACCGGCTCCAATTTTTTTAAAACTTTGTGCAGATAAACCATCCAATAAATTAACTGACCTACGCTGTACATTTAAAACGGATGCTTCTGTATTTTTGGCAGACTCCGCAGTAATTACTACTTCTTCAAGTATTCCTGATGCTGGTTTTAAACTAATATCTAAATTAGTGACATCATCAGTTTTAATAATAACGCCGGTAACTTCGATAGTCTCATAACCTAAAAACTTAAAAACAACGGTATAGGTTCCTGTGTTTAATAGTAAATCATATAAACCATCAAAGTCTGAAGTGACACCAATTTCTGTACCTTTGATATTGATACTTGCATATGGCAATGGGTCATTTATTTCTGCATCTTTTATAATTCCTGTTAAAGTACCTTTTTGAGCATTTAGAAAATGAATAGAAAAGCTTAGAAATAAAAATAGTATAAATTTAGTTTTCATATAAAAATGAGTTGTTCATAGTAAATTTCAAATGCCCGTCCCTAATCTTGAAACGAGCAATTGAAAAAAAGCTATAATTAGCTTATGTGTTTTTTTGAATTTAAAATGCACTTTTTTTGCTGGCAAACGTCCAAGAAAATACAGAAGTGTTTGCTCCTACGGTTGGTGTGGTTACGGCTGCTGAAAATGTTATAGCATCAGCTTCAAAAGTTGAACCTACAGTTGACTTGTCTGCAAAAATGGCTGCAGAAGAAGTAACTCCAGAAGGTAATTCAATTTCCCAATTTGAAAACATAAGTAATCCCGCCGTATAATTGGTAGCTACTCCGTCATTATCTAATTCTACATCTGAACTATCTTTGAATCCTTTAGCATACACATTTTTAGTTGTACCCATTGCTTTACTTCTAAAATCGGCATATTCACCTTTTTCAGTAGTTGTATTTCCTATTAATGTGATACCATCTAATGTGAATTGACCAGTAGCTGAACCTTCTGGCCCGTCAATTTCTAAAGCATGATCAGAAGCATTACCCAATATGACCATTGAATTAGTTATTGTGCCTGAATAAGCTTGATCAATATCAAGACCGTCATCACCTGATGCCCAAACTATTAGGTTAGAAGCGTTTACAGTACCGCCGAAAAATTCAATACCATCATCAACATTTCCTACAACTTCAATATGATCGATAACGGTTCCACTACCAACAGCACCTAATGTCAATCCATTAATTTCATTTCCTTCACCTATTTCTGCACCCCCATGACGAATAGAAACATATTTTACAATACCTGAATTGTCAGCAGCATTACTACCTCCATAAAGACCATTAGTATCTGAAGGCGGAATACCTTCTATTTGTACCTCCGAAACATCTCCTTCAAAAGAACCTGGTGCATTACCTAAGATTAATAGCCCTCCCCAAAGACCTCTATCATTTTCTGAAAGGTTGGTTCCAGCAGTTTCGCCTACCTTGATATTATCTGAAGTAGAGGTCATAATAATTGGTGCTGTTGCAGTACCTTGTGCATCAATCTTACCACCTCTTGCTATGATAAGCGTAGAGGCTTGACTTCCTGAGCCAGCAAAAGCTTTTATAATAGTTCCTGCTTCTATCGTTAATGTAGCCCCATCTGCAACTACAACTCTTCCTTCAAGTTCCCAAATTTTGTCTTTAGTTAAAGTTTGGTCAGCTGAAATTACACCTTTAAGGGTCGTATCTACATTAGGTGGAACAATAATACCACCACCATCATCATTACTAGTGCATGAAGTGATGAATAAACCAGTTAATAGTAAATAAAATAATTTGTTCATTTCGTTTTGTTTTTAATTCTTGTTTTAAATAATACACTGCAAATAAAAAACACCAATGTAAAGCTTACGTTAATCAAAAATTAAAAATAGGTTATGCTTAGATTACCTTAATGTTAAGAAAGAAACGGTAGGATTAAATAAAAATAAGATTTTACTTGCATAATTGATAGTAATACTATTATATTTGCAAGTGATTTAATTTGAACTATGAAAAGTTTACACATTAATATAAATGTAAGTGAAGCTTTATATTTAAAAAACCCTGAATCTTCAGTGTTAGGTAAAAGTATTGTGACCAATAGTATTATGCTTATTAATGAACTGGGCTTTGAAGCTTTTACCTTTAAAAAATTAGGAGAAAGAATTGAATCTCCAGAAAGTTCAATTTATCGTTATTTTGAAAATAAGCATACCTTATTAATTTATCTTGTTTCTTGGTATTGGAGCTGGACTGAATACCAATTGGTTTTTGCTACTGCAAATATTGATTCCCCTGTTGAGAGACTTAAAAGATCGATTAATATACTAACGCAACCCATTAAAGTTGATATCTCTTTCAGTCATATTAATGAAGTATTGTTACATGATATTATCATTACAGAATCGGCTAAAGCCTACCATACAAAAGCAGTTGATAATGAAAACGAAAAAGGATATTTTAAGGCTTATAAGCGAGTAGTTCAACGGGTTAGTGATATTGTTTTAGAAATAAACCCAAGGTTTGAATTTCCGCATATGTTAATTTCTACAGTAATAGAAGGTGCGCATCAGCAACGCTATTTTGCCGAACATTTACCTGCATTAACAGATTTGAAAAAAGGAAAAGATAGTATTTCAGAATTTTATACCCAAATGGTATTTAAAATGATTGAAAGAGCATAAATTTTATAAACAGAAACAAGAAATGAAGAAACTATTTAATTTTAAACACTTTAAAGGAGATATGTTCGGTGGCATCACCGCAGGTATTGTTGCATTACCATTGGCGTTAGCCTTTGGTGTAAGTTCTGGTCTCGGACCTAGTGCCGGTTTATACGGAGCCATTATTGTAAGTTTTTTTGCAGCACTTTTTGGTGGTACAAATACTCAAATATCAGGTCCAACAGCACCGATGACAGCCGTAAGTATGGTTGTTATAGCAGGAATAGTCGCTGCTTTTGAAGGCGATGTAGCTAAAGCCTTACCCGCAATTTTAACGGTATTCTTACTAGCTGGACTAATGCAAATAGGCTTAGGTTTTATAGGCTTAGGTAAATACATAAAATACATACCCTACCCTGTAGTTTCCGGATTTATGACAGCGATTGGTGTTATTATTTTAGTGACTCAAATTTTACCTTCTGTTGGTTATTATCCTAAAGAAGATACTGCCTTTGTAACTCAATTTAAACCTCAAGCGGAAGAAATAATTTTAGATAATATTCTAAAGGAAGAAGCCGGAGAAGGTATTTTGGTGTTAGAAGATTTTAAAGAAACGGTAAAAAGAGCAGAAGATATTACACAAGCTCAAATTCTTAAAGAATCACAGACCTTAGCGAGTAAAGAAGCTTCTGGAGTTTTAGGTGCTATAAAAGTTTTACCAAGAGCTTTAAAAAATATCAATTGGTTAGAATTGTTGTTGGCGTTGGGTACCATCATAATTATTTATGGTTTTAAACGAATAACCACCAAAGTACCAAGCACACTGGTGTCATTATTAGTAATGTCTGGAATAGCTATTGGTTTTAAATTAAATTACCGACCTATTGAAGAGATTCCGAGTGGACTACCAGAACTTAATTTAGAAATTTTTACAGCTTTTAGTTTAACCAGTATTAGCCCTTACATTTTTACGGCGTTGACACTTGCCCTTTTAGGAGCGATAGATTCTTTATTGACATCTGTAGTGGCAGATAATATGACCAAAACAAAACACAAGCCAAACAAAGAATTGATAGGACAAGGTATTGGTAATAGTATTGGAGCAATTTTTGGAGGTTTACCCGGAGCAGGTGCCACTATTAGAACGGTAGTTAATATCAATGCAGGAGGAAAAACAAGACTTTCTGGTATGATGGCCGGTGTTTTATTGCTGGTTATTTTATTAGCATTAGGGCCAGTTGCATCTCAAATTCCGGCAGCAGTCTTGGCTGGAATTTTAATAACCGTTGGTATTGGTGTAATGGATTATAAGGGTTTAAAAGCCATCCCATATATGCCTCGTCAAGAAGTAATCATTATGATCGTGGTATTAGTATTATCCTCTGTTTGGAATCTTGTGTATGCTGTTGGGATCGGCTTAGTCATAGCGTCGCTCATGTTTATGAAAAAAATTGGAGATCTAACGGCAGAACGTTCTGATGTAAAATCCTTACTCAAAGAAAAGGCTTGGTCTGATGAAATTGATTTTCCTGAAAAACTCAAAAAAGAAGTATTTATCAAGCACATTAAAGGTCCGTTGTTTTTTGGTTCTACGAGTGATTTTCAACAATTAATGAACCAAATTCCAAATACCGCTACAATGGTTATTATTAGAATGGGACGAATGCAATATATTGATCAGTCAGGGTTATACGCCTTAGAAGATGCCTTGGTAGAATTAGTAAATCAGAATAAAAAAGTGTTGTTAGTGAATATTTTAAAACAACCTAAATATTTACTAGAACGCATAGATATTATTCCTGATTTAGTTCCAAAAGAACAGTTATTTGATACTTTTGATGATTGTTTAAAATGGATAAATAATAACATTGAAAAAACAAATTAATCGTATAAAAAATGAAAGCACATACAAAAGTTACACAAGCTAATCTAACTCCACAATTGGCACATCAAATTCTAGTGGAAGGAAATGAACGTTTTGTACAAAATGTCAAAGCACAAAGAAATCTCCAAGATCAGGTTTTAGAAACAAGTAAAGGACAGTTTCCGTTTGCCGTTATATTAAGCTGTATAGATTCAAGAGTACCTGCTGAATTGGTTTTTGATCAAGGCATTGGAGATGTTTTTAGTGCGAGGGTTGCAGGAAATATCATTAATGAAGATATGTTGGGCTCAATGGAATATGCCTGTAAAGTTGCCGGTTCAAAAATTGTAGTTGTTATGGGGCATACCAAATGTGGTGCGGTTACAGCAGCCTGTAAACATGTAGAATTGGGCAATATAACTGCATTATTAAATAAGATACAACCTGCAGTAAAACAAATTGAACCTAAAACGGATACTTATAGTGAAAAGGAAATCGAGCAAGTTGCAACTTTAAACGTAAAATTAACCATTGAAAGAATTAGAAAAGAGAGTCCCATTTTAAATGAAATGGAAAAAAATAATGAAATTGAAATTGTTGGCGCCAAATACAACGTATCAACTGGTAAAGTTGAATTTTTTTGAAAGATTCTAACAAATAGGTTTCCCCAGAGTTTTTATATTGTTGTAATCGCTTTTATTAAATTTAAAGTAGAATAAACTATCTTGCAAAAAAAAATTAACATCCATGAATTGGGAACAATTACTCTCATTAAAACGTTTTGGAGACACCAAGAAACGGATTAGAAATCAACAAGATGATACCAGAATAGGTTATGAAGTTGACTATGATCGTATTATTTTTTCTGATTCTTTTCGGAGCTTACAAGATAAAACCCAAGTTATTCCACTTTCAAAAACCGATTTTGTCCATACCAGATTAACACATAGTTTAGAAGTGTCGGTTGTAGGGCGGTCGTTAGGTAGAATTGTTGGTAAACAGTTACTAGAAAAATATCCTGAGTTAGAGCAATTAGGTTATCAAGCCAATGATTTTGGAGCTATTGTTGCCAGTGCCTGTTTAGCACATGACATTGGAAACCCACCATTTGGGCATAGTGGAGAAAAAGCCATTGGAGAATATTTTAAATCTGGTAATGGAATGGTATATAAAGACCATTTGACAGATAAAGAATGGCAAGACCTCATAGATTTTGAGGGTAATGCTAATGGGTTTAGAATAATGAATGAAACAAGGGAGGGAATAACTGGAGGATTACGATTGTCTTATGCTACCTTAGGAGCATTTATGAAATATCCAAAAGAATCACTTCCTAAAAAACCTACCAATAATATAATTGACAAGAAATATGGTTTTTTTCAATCTGATAAAGACGTTTTTGTTGATGTTGCTACTGATTTAGGATTACATAAAATAAGAGAAGGAAATGACATTACATTTAGTCGCCATCCCTTGGCATTTTTAGTTGAAGCTGCTGATGATATTTGTTATACCATTATTGATTTTGAAGATGGTATCAATCTCGGACTAATTGAAGAAGAATTTGCCTTAGAATATCTAATAAACTTAGTAAGAGATACTATTAATATAGAAAAATATTATCACTTAAAAACCAAACAAGATAGATTAAGTTATTTAAGAGCTTTGGCCATTGGCAATTTAATACAGGAAGCTTCTAAAATATTTATTGAGAATGAAACAGAAATTTTAGCAGGTAATTATCAAATTTCCCTGCTAGAAAAGTGTAAATATGAAGCACAGATTAATGATATTATTAAAATAAGTGTTGCTAAAATCTACAGAAGTAAAGAAGTCATAGAAAAAGAGATTTCCGGATATAGAATATTGGCCGATTTATTAGACGTTTTTATCATTGCTGTAAATAATTCATATCACGGCAATCTTTCTAACTACGATCAATTATTACTTAATTTATTACCCGAGAAGTATCAAAGAATAAATGATAAATTATATTTTAGAATACTTTCTGTATGTAGTTTTATAGCAGGAATGTCTGATGGAGCAGCAATTCTATTACATAAAAAGATAAAAGGCGTGGAAATATAGATTATTTTGCTCTAAAATTTACGTAAAATAACTCATCAATAAATATTGAAGAACTTGTAATTCAGAACAAGTTTTGAATTTTAGAGCAGTGTGAAGAAATTTTTAACAGAAAGATGTAAATTAAAAGACTTCACTTTCAATTATCCAATTTTTTAAAGATTTAAGTATAAGTTTTTCCTTTAATCTGGTCAGCTGATTAAATTCAGCAACAAGTTACAAGGAGTTTTGTCAATTAAAACCTATATAATACACCTATAGCTAATAATTGTTTTAGTTGTACTCTGGCACCTAAAGTTTCTAATGTGCCATCATTGTTTATGTCATCTTTAAATTTAATATCATTATCATAAATAAGATGTGTACCGATACTAGCTCTCATAAATCGGTTGATTTTTAATCCAAAATTAAGTTCCCAATTGACATCAACATTGCCAAAATCGTTTAAATAATCAGTATAAAGGCTTAATTTATTTGTCATTAATACGTTTTTTATTATTTCTTTATGAAAAACGCTTTCGAGTAAAAAACCAAATTCATGCCTAGAATTCTTTCCTTTCAAAACACCAAATGCACCATCATTGGATAGGTTTTTATCTAAAACAAAAGTTGATTTTAAAGTAATAGGAGATAGGTATAATGAAAATTTTTGTTGTTTTACTTCATAATGTGTCCCTGCACCTAAGAACAAATAGGCAGGAGCAAAAAATCTAGAAATTGGCGTACTGGTATCAGGGTATTTATAACCATCTGTAAATTGAGTTTTGAAATTTAATTTTACAGAATAAAACCAATTGGAAACCGTATCTTTTCTGTAGCCAAAAGTGGAGTTAAATTCAAGTTTGTCTTCAGTTTTTCTCAAGCCTTTTTCTTCTTGTTGATTTAATCCGTAACGGGCAAACAATTCATTGTTCCATAGCACATGTAGTTTTTTGTAAGATCTGGCCAAGTTAATTTTAATTAAACCGGAAATGCTATTATTACCACCGGCATTCCAATTTAAAAATGCAGCTTCATTAATATCTAGTCCTATACTATTTCTTTGTTGCCACCAAATAGGATCATCTGCATATTTTGTGGTATCTATATAAACTTGTGTAATAGGGTTTGTTACTTTTAATGTGTCTATTACCAATCGTTTAATAGGTACTATATAGCTTTTTTCCTTAGGAAGAGGTATGTAAGTTGTATCTGTATTAATATTATTGATTACCATTCTGTAACGAGGGGTATAAACATCCTTTTTATTTAAGGAATCAAATTGAATAGTATAATAGGGTTTAAGTAAGGCATCTAACCTTATTTTGAGTGAATCTATTTTTGTAAGTATTTTTACAGAATCAGTAACTTTAAAAACACCTAACGAATCGAGATGCATGATAACATTTAAAGTATCATTTAGTTTTACAATTTTAACGGAATCAATAGGTTTTTCTAATTTTAAAGTGTCAATAACAACTTTTTTTACAGAACCTGATTGTTTGATAGTTGGTAAAGAATCTGTTATTTGAGCAGAAGCAAACGAAAATATAAATAGACTAACGATAGATGCAAAAAAGACTTTCATTCCAATATTTTATTACGATCCTTTTAAGAATATAAGATTTTGCACAATTAATTGGGATGATTAACTAATAAGCTTGCAAATTTAACTATTTTTTGTATTTAATGGTTTTTTTTGTAAAAATAATTCGTTAATCGCCTTAAGAATTGACTTTTTATCCAATCTAATTAGTTGATGCAATTCTTTGACTGTACCATGTTCTATGAATCGATCGGGTACCCCTAACCTTTTAATAGTATTGTTATGATAGTCATTGTCTTGAGCAAATTCTAAAATAGCAGTACCAAATCCGCCCACGATAGTCCCATCTTCTATAGTGATTATTTTGTCGAATTTTTGAAATATACTATGTAATAAATCTATATCTAAAGGCTTTACAAAACGCATATTATAATGTGCAATAACATCCTTATCGGATAATTCTCTACACACTTCAATAATGGTATTGCCAATGACACCAATACTTAAAATAGCAATTTTAGAACCTTCTTTTAGAATCTGCCCTTTACCTATTTCTAATTTTTTAAAAGGTTGTTGCCAATTTAAATTTACACCTCTACCTCTTGGATACCGTATTGCAATAGGAAAATCTAATCCAAATTGAGCAGTATACATGATATTTCTGAGTTCAATTTCATTCATAGGGGCAAATACAATCAAATTAGGAATACACCTTAAAAATGAAATGTCAAAAACACCATGATGTGTTGCACCATCTTCACCTACCAAGCCTGCTCTGTCCAAACAGAAAATAACGGGTAATTTTTGTAGAACTACATCATGAATTACTTGATCGTAGGCACGTTGTAAAAAAGTGGAATAAATAGTGCAAAAAGGTATCATCTTTTGTGTTGCCATCCCTGCAGCCAATGTAACTGCATGTTGCTCTGCTATACCAACATCAAAAGCTCTGTCAGGAATTTCCTCTAGCATAAACTTTAAAGAACTTCCAGTAGGCATTGCAGGTGTTATGCCAATGATTTTTTTATTTTTTTTCGCCAATTCTACTAGAGTCAATCCAAATACATCCTGATATTTTGGAGGTTGATTCAAGGCTTCTTTAGGCAATAAATCACCTGTTTTGGCATCAAACCTTCCAGGAGCATGATATTTTACTTGATTTTCTTCAGCTTTTTGAAGTCCTTTACCTTTGGTAGTGATAATATGTAAAAATTTAGGCCCTTTTATGGTCTTTAAACGGATAAGTTCTGCCATAAGTTTTGGTAAGTCATGCCCGTCAATCGGTCCTGAATAATCAAAGTTTAATGCTTCAATAATGTTGTGTTTTCGAGCTCTTTTATCTTTTTTGATATTGGTTAAGTAATTCTTTAATGCACCAACACTTGGGTCAATACCCATCGCATTATCGTTTAAAATGATGAGCAAATTTGCATCGGTAACTCCTGCATGGTTTAGCCCTTCAAAGGCCATTCCGCTAGCGATACTTGCATCACCAATCACAGCAATATGTTGTTTTTTTGTTTCACCTTTTAATTGAGAAGCTATAGCCATCCCTAAAGCAGCAGAAATTGATGTAGAAGAATGCCCAACACCAAAGGCATCATATTCGCTTTCACTTCTTTTCGGAAAACCAGAAAGTCCACCCAATTGTCTATTCGTATCAAAAATTTCCTTTCTTCCAGTTAATATTTTATGTCCGTAGGCTTGATGTCCGACATCCCAAACCAGTAAATCACTAGGTGTGTCAAAGATATAATGTAAGGCAAT
>DEIV01000127.1:38169-86608 GCA_002352665.1 Flavobacteriaceae bacterium UBA2765 | reverse complement strand
TGAAAGGCAGCTTTTTTTTATGAAGTAAAAACAAGGGTGAGAAGTTTATCCCGCCTTAGCGGTAAGTCCTTGTGGGTCAACGTAGTTGGAACAAAGCTGTCTGAAAGGCAGCTTTTTTTATGAAGTAAAAACAAGGGTGAGAAGTTTATCCCGCGTTAGCGGTAAGTCTTGTGGGCCAACAAAGTTGGTAAAACGCTTCTCATTTTGAGAAGCGTTTTTTGTTTTGTAAAAAACAACAAGGGCGAGTTCCGAGGCTTCGGGATATGCCATTTTCTAAGTAAGTTATTGTGAACCAACGATATGGCAAAATTCCTCTCTATTTCAGAGAGGTATTTTATGTTTCGAAGAAACATCAAGGATGAGAAGTTTATCTTGAAAGTGGTTGAAAGGAGTTTTTGTAAATTGACAATATTCATTTATTTTATTGTTTTTTGTCTATTTTTTAAATTAATACTTTCTAAATAGTAATTCCTCAATACTAAATTAAAAAAATAAAACGTTGTAATTATAAAGTTTATATTATGAAACAGAATTATTCTGTGTTAATTATTGAAGATGTTCCTATTACTTGTGATGCATATAGGCTTTCGTTAGAGGAGTTATGTTTAAGAGATCAATTTTTAGAATTTGAAATAGATCAAGCATATGACTGTATAACAGGATATGAAAAAATTAAAAATGCTTCAAAAAAGAACAAAATTGACAGTGTCTTTTTAGATATAAAATTACCACCTAATGAGGAGGCTAAAATTTATTCAGGTGAAGATTTAGGAATAAAAATACGACAGATATTACCTAAGACAAAGATTGTAGTCTTTACTGGCTATAGTGATAATTTTAGAATTCACACTATTTTTAAGAGTTTAAATCCTGAAGGATTTTTAATTAAAAATGATTTTACTTCTAAAGAATTATTACTAGCTCTTAAGACGGTTCTTCTTGATGACATCCCTTATTACAGTAAGACTGTACTTAATTTACTTCGTAAGCAAGAAGTATATAGTCATTTTTTACTTGATAAGAATGACCGACAATTACTTTATGAACTTTCAATGGGTACTAAAATAATAGAGATGTCAAAAAAAATAGATCTTGCAAAACCAACAATTGAAAAACGGTTTTATAGGTTAAAAGAAATATTTGATGTAAAAAACCGAAATGAATTGATAATGGTGGCTAAAGAAAAAGGGTTTATTTAAAAAATAATCAGATTTTAAATTTTTTAAAAAGTATGGATTTTCCATACTTTTTTTATGTCTTTTCCATACGTAATTGTTAGAGGTAGAGATTAGCTTTATTGCATAAAATTTAATGTTGTTATGTACTAAATATAGTATTCATTCAAATCTAAAAAATCTATTATGAAGCAATTCTTACTCTTAGCAATCTTCTTTTCTTTTTTTGTAATAAACATTGTGGCACAATCTCCACAAGGAGTGCCAGGAGATCATAATCCCCCTCCTACTACTCCAATAGAACTTCATTTTAATTATGACCAAGCAGGGAATCAAATAAAAAGATATTCGCCATATTCTAATTCTAAATCTTCCATTCAAAATGAAGTAGTTACAGAAAATGTTATAGAAGAAGAAAAACTTAAAGACGAAAGCCTTTTAGAATATTTTCCTAACCCAGTTGAAAATGAGCTTACCATTGCATGGGTAAAGAGTATAAATACTGATGTTAAAGCCATTCAAATTTACTCTCTTGATTCTAAAATGATTAAAAATTTTAGTACTACAAAGAATATTCAAGAACATAGAATGTCATTAGGACATCTAGCAAATGGAGTCTATATCGTAAAAGTATTCTTTGATAATGGCAAACAAGATACTTTTAAAATCATCAAAAAATAAAATCGTATCAATTAAAAAATCAACTCATGAAAAAATATTTACTTCTAGTAATAGGATTACTTTGGATAATGGCGTCATACAGCCAAAAGGGGAAAAACCCAAAAGATGAATTTACGTATAAAAAGGTAAAAGTAATTGAAACAAAAAAAGGAATATTTCCTCTAACGGGAGTTGATCAATCATCAGAGGTTCAAGCCAAGTCATTTTCTTCAAAATCTGCAAGTTCAGGTATAGGTGAAACCCTTGGTGAATTATCTGTCTCACTTACTGGAGGTGCTATTTATAATGTGCCAATCGCAGTGCCACTTGGTATAAATGGTGTAGAACCCAAAATTGCCTTAACTTATAACAGTCAAAGTGGAAATGGCCTCGCTGGATATGGATGGGATATTTCAGGAGTATCAGTAATTTCTAGAATACCTTCAACTAAATTTCATGATAATTATATTAACGCTGTTGATTTTGATAACCTAGATCGTTTTGCTTTGGACGGGCAACGTTTGGTTTTAAAAAGTGGCACTTATGGTGCAAATGGAGCTCAATATGAAACTGAAAATTATTCTAATCTAAAAATTGTTTCTTATGGCACTTCTACATTTGGTACTAACTATGGTCCTTTATATTTTATAATATATTATCCTGATGGTTCTATTGCCATTATGGAAATAGTTCGGATTCTAGATCACGAACTAATTTTGCAATAACCTATTGGCAAAACCCACAAGGAGTAAGAATCAGTTATGAATATACACCTTATTCTAATACGCTGAGTATAAGCAAAATTAAATATGGAGGACAAAATGGATCCAATCAAATAAATGAAATTGAGTTTAGATATAAAGACAGATTGAAGGATGAGCATGCATATTTAGGTGGTGTAGTATTTACGAGACAAAATTTACTTGATAGAATAAAAGTATATGCCGGAGGTATTGCCTATCGCACCTATTCTACTTCTACAGAACGTAATTATTTGTATTATGATCAATTAACTTCAATAACAGAGTATAGCGGTGATGATTCAAAACAGCATAGTTCAATAAGATTTACTTATGATCAAACAAGTATTGATGTTATTCAGGATGAGATAACAACTAATTTAGGTCTTGAAAATATAGAACAAAGAAATGCAGAAACTGTTTCATTAGACTTAACGGGTAATGGTAAGATGGATTTTGTGGTATATCCTAAAACTGTAAAAAATAAATTTTGGGTTTTTAAAGATTTGCAAAAAGGCAGTTTTAATTATCCTTTAGAAGTTAATTCAGGTTCATTCGAAAACATATTCCCTGTTAGTTGGTTAACCCATAATAACAAAATCTTATCAGGTCAAGGCCTAGCTGTTGTGCAAAATGTAGCAAACAATCAGGTTAAGTTTAAAGTGTATTCTAACGGAACTACATATCCAATATATTACCAATATGAAAAAGTATGGGATGCTCCTACTTATACGCAAAGAACTAGTTGTTATACCAATCCAACAACGCATAGAATTCCACAACAATATGTTTCCGGAGATTTTAATGGGGATGGTCTTTCTGATATCATTGCCATTAGTAAACCGTATTCTTATTATAATTGTAGGGAAAGAATACCTTGTGATGACGGTGGAGGTTTTCCTCAATTACAGCAAAATTCTAATTCAATTTTAGATAGCATTAATGGTACTATAGACAGAATAAGACCTCCAATAGATGATGGATGTTGCGATTGTAATACTACATCTATCAATTATTCTAACGCAAGCTATATAAACCTCGACCGTAGAGTAACATCAAATTTTGTAAAATCTTTGGGTTATTTTTACCCAAGTTTAAAATCAACTGATAAATTATTAACTGCCGATGTAAATGGAGATGGAAAAACAGATATTCTACATATAACTGAGGGAAAGATATATGTATATAATTTAGATAATAATGGTAATTTACAGCAGCTGTGGCAATTGACCGACCCTTTAATTAAATTAGATTTCCCTCTGTTATTAGGAGATTATAATGGTGATGGTAAAACAGATTTTATGATACCACATGCGGTTGGTAGTAAAAAATTCTATACGTTTTTATCAACTGGAAATTCCTTCACAAAGGGAAGTTATTTTTATCAATTTACATACAGGGAATATCTTCAATCCGGAAGCACTATATATGGTTATAACTTGATAGCTACAGATATCAATGGTGATGGTAGAACCGATATTATTGACTATCAAACAACAACTTATAATAATAGTACTAATGGGACCCAAAAAATACTTACTTATCATAATCATGGCATTTTTGGTAATATACCTTCATTAATGTATGGAGGTAGTTCAATTAAAACAGGAAACCTAAAACACTTTCCAATACCCATATTTTTATCATCTGATAAGCCCAATACTAATTTAGATTTTGCTTCTATCAGCAATAAATGGATTACAGCTTTTAGTTTTACTAAGGATCATAGAAAAGATGTTTTACTACGTTCCATTGAAAATAATGGTGTTACACATAATATAAACTATAACAATCTGGATCCTGAAGAACAGAGTGAAGATTATATACAGGTTTATAGAAAAGCATATTCTGAAACCTATCCTAACGTTGACGTGGAAGTAGCCCCAGGCACAAAAGTAGTAACTTTTTTAGAAAGAGTACATTCCGGCACACCAACACTTAAACAGGTTTATAGTTATTATGGTGCTGTTTATAATGTTGAAGGTTTAGGCTTTCTCGGCTTTAAAGGTGTAGCCAAAAGTAATTGGCATACCAGTAGTTCTGATCGTATATTTAATGTTTCTAAGTACAGTACTGAACAAAGAGGTGCGGCTATTGAAAATTATGTACAGCCCTATTATTTTAGTTTTACTACTATTCCTTCAGATTATATTAGCAAAACATCTTACACAAACGCTCATTCATTATCAAGCAATAAAGTTTTTAAAGTATGGAACTCCTCTAATGTTACACAAAACAGTTTAGAAGGAACAGTAACCAACAAATCATTTAGCTATGATGTATATAATAATCCTACAAAAATAATTACAAATTATTCTAGTCAAGGCAGCAGTGTTATTGATATTGACTATGCTAATAACACAGGTTCCAATTATTATATTGGCAGACCTACAACCGAAACGGAGACCAAAATAATTGGCGGTAATGCCTTTACAACCGAGAGGCAGTTTTCTTATTCTGGCTATTTGTTGACCCAGAAAAAAACAAAAGGAAATGGTACAAATTTTGATACTGAAACCTACACCTATGATGCTTTTGGTAATATTACGAAAAAAACCACAACCCCTTATAATACTACTGCTCGTGAAGTAAATTTTGAATATGATAATTCTGGACGATATTTAACAAAATCTATTGACGTTGAAGGGCTAGAAACCATATATCAATACAATATAAATGAAGGAACTTTAAAAAAGGAAATAAATCCGTTTGGACAGGAAACCCAATATCTATATGATGCGTGGAATAGATTAACTACTATAACAGATTATCTTGGTAAAAATGCAATTACTAGTTATGTAGAAACAAATAACAATTATACTGTAACGGTTTCCGCTGATGATGGCAGCAGTAAAATTGAAATTTACGATCCGCTAAAACGCCTTACCACGGTTAAAGAAAAAGATGTTTTAGGGCAATGGATCAGCAAAAGTTATCAATACGATAAATTCGATAGAATTTCAGAGGAAAGTGAACCCTATACAGGTTCAGGAGCTTCGCAATGGAATACTACCCAATATGACTTCTATGGGAGACCTACAACAGTAACTAGTTATACCGGAAAAGTTACCAATTTGAGTTATAACAATTTATCTGTAACAATTGATGATGGTACTAAAACAGTAACCACTACTAAAAATGCCATGGGTAATGTCTTAAGTGTTACCGACCCTGGTGGTACTATTAATTATACCTATTATGGTAATGGCACCATGAAAACAGTTAATTATGATGGTGTAATCATTTCGACAGAACAAGATGGTTGGGGCAGAAAGACAAAAACTACTGACCCATCTGCAGGTGTATATACTTATGAATATAATGGTTTTGGAGAGATCACAAAGGAAACTACGCCTAAGGGTGTAACGGATTATACCTATTCTCCCATAGGTAAATTAGTGCAAAAAAAGATAGTCGGCTCTGCGGATCCTACCAACATGACCATACAATACGCTTACAATACCACCAATAAAATGGTAAGTGCCATAACACTTACTAATGCTGATGGTAATAATAGCAGCTATACTTACACTTATGACAATCAACAAAGGTTGAATTATACTAAAGAAAGTAATGCTTCTGCACAATTTACAAAGCGGTATACTTATGATACTTTTGGTAGGATTGCAACCGAAGAAAATGAGGCAAAATTATTGGTTAATAATAAGACGAGTATTAAAAAAATAAAAAATACCTATCAAAATGGAAGTCTTAAGACTATCAGTGACAATGCCACGCAGGAAGTACTTTGGAATATTGAAGCTATCAATGCCAGAGGGCAAGCCACCTCAATAACTATGGGTAATAATCTGCGTAAAACAAATACTTATAATCAATCTGGCTATTTAACAGAAAGCAAGTCTGAGAAGGAGATAAATACCACACCTGTACAGCTTATGAGCCTAACGTTTGACTTTAATGCTCAAAAAGGCACACTCAATAGCCGTACCAACAGTCTATTTGCATGGACAGAGAATTTTACCTACGACAATATGAACCGATTGGTTTCTTTTAACGATAATGATGGCAACAAGAGCCAAAGTTATGATAACCAAGGTAGGATTACCAATAATCCCAATGCGGGTACATATAGTTATACCGGTAAATCGTACCAGGTGGCTAGTATATCAACTAATACTGTGGGGCATTATCATTTTGAAGATATTGTTCAGCAAGATGTTACCTATAATGCTTTTAAAAGCCCCATAGAAATTAAAGTAGCAGGTAAAGATCATGTAAGCTTTCAGTACAATGCCTTTAATGGCAGGGCAACTCTATTTTATGGAGATACAGAAGATGATAAATTACTTCGTCCTTACCGTAAACATTATTCCTTTGATGGCAGTATGGAAATTTCTTATGAGGTGGCTACAGGTAAAACTACTTTTGTAACGTATATAGGTGGCGATGCTTATAATGCCCCTGCTATTTGGCGTTCTGAGCAAGGTGCTACTAGTGCAAGCAATTATTACTTTTTACACCGTGATTATTTAGGTAGTATTTTAATGATCTCTGATAAAAATGGAGCTATTAAAGAAAAACGACATTTTGATGCTTGGGGAAATATTGTTAAATTGCAGGATGGAATTGGTAATGATTTAAGTTCTTTTAAAATAATTGATAGAGGATATACCGGGCATGAGCATTTGTTGGGTGTGGGTCTGATACATATGAACGGTAGGTTATACGACCCAATGTTACACAGGTTTTTAGCCCCTGATAATTATATACAAGACCCTTATAACACTCAGAATTACAATAGGTATGGCTATGTATTAAATAACCCATTGATGTATACCGATCCTAGTGGAGAGGTTGCAGAATGGGTGGCAGGTATTATTGTTGGGGCATTTATTTATGCCGCAATACAAGTTGTAAAAATGATGTATGACCTTAGTAAGACTGATTCCGGGTCAGGATATGTAAATAATAATAGCCCAATTAATTTAAATCCAAATTCATCTACATCAGCTATTGAACCTAGTGGTATACCCATACGAGACGGAGGATTTAACGCAAATGTACCCGTAGGTGTTTTTCAAGGCAATTGGTTAGAGAGCAGTACCTCATCTAGTATTGCCTATAATACTACAGGGCCCAATGACTGGATTGCGAATGGGAATAGTTTAGGAGGTAATATTACTGCATCTGAAAAAAGAAATGGATTTTGGAATTTTGTTGAAGGAGTAGGCAATGGATTCTGGGAAGGAGGAAAATCTACAGTAGATTTTGTAAAAAGTTTAGGAACGAAAAAAGGATGGTCAGATTTAGGAAAAGGAATAGTAAATTCTGGGGCAATGTCACATCCATTAGATCCATACGGTCAAGTGTTGAGGACTCAAACAGGGATAGCTGTCACTAACTATATTGATAATGTGCCAAATATGTCACACTATGAATTAGGGCAATCTTTTGGATATGGTGTTGAAAAAGTAGCTGAAATAGCTATAACTAGAAGAGTAGTTCCATTGCCTAAATCATATTTAGGGCTTAAAAACGTAGGGAATGCAAGCCGATATACAACGATTCAATCTTTCTCAACTTATGGTAAATGGGGAAGGTTTTCAACTAGAAGGTTTACTTTCCCAAATAGTTTCACAATGGATAGAGCAACATTTTTCAATCGTAATTTTATAATTCCATCAGGAAGGGTAATAACTATTGGTCAACTTCAATATATTCAAAGTAATTAAAACTCTATTATGAAAACTGTAAAATTTAATGAATTAAAAAATTTCATTTATGAAATTTATGGTTTAACGGATATTAATGAAGATACCTGTATCAATTATGAAAAAACAATTTCTGAAGATAATGATAAATTTATAAATTTATTAAAACAAAATTATTATGTTAATATGGATAATTTTAAATATTATGATTATTTTGAAGAAGATGAATTTATCTTGTTAAGTGTTTTTAGAAGTTTATTGTTTTATTTGGGAATATTAAAAAAAAGGAAGAAAAAATTGAAATTAGGACATATTCTAGCAGTAATTAATAATGGTAAATGGTTCGATCCTGAAAATGAAAAAGAAGTTTTGACTTAAGTAATTATTTTTTATTTGTACATGTTTAATATTACAAAGTAGTACCTCATCTAGTATTGCCTATAATACTACAGGGCCCAATGACTGGATTGCGAATGGGAATACAGTAACAGTTTCGGATATTGCTGATTATTTTGGTGGTATAAAAGATAGTTTTAATCAAGGTATTCAAGATTGGACAGTAGAGACTATAGACTTTGTAAAAAATAAAATGTTAAGTGTTACACATTGGTACAATAAAGTAGCACAAACCGTAAGTGATATAGCAAATGAACGTTCTTGGCTATTTAATAGCGTAAGTTCTGAATACGCAAATGAAACAATAGATAATATTTCTAATATGTCTACTAATGATTGGGCTTATGCAGCGGGTTATAATGGAGCGGGATTTGCAGTTGGTAGTTTTGGAGGTTATGCTTTTTCGACAATGAAGGTTGGAAGCATAAGATTACCTAAATTTAATCATCAATTTGTTAAAATTAATAATGGATTTGTACATAAAAAGCCATACTTTAGATTTCAATACAGTTCTGGGGAGAGAATTAGCCCTATAGGCGGTAGAGGTTATTCAGGGGTTATTGATTCGGGACCACATATAAATATTGATATTGGGAATCTAAGAACACATACATTCTTTAGCCCTAGAAAGTGGGGTGCTCTATCGACAAATAGATATCTTCCTTTTAGATATAGTTTAAAGAATAATTAATTATAAATGAATTATAATTCGATAGTGAAATTAATAAATAATGAAGATAGTTTTGAGTTTCAAAATCAGAAAGTTTTTTTTCATTTTTTTTATAAATATTTGTTCTCTAAGCTAGACGTCAATAAAATTAATAATAGAAGTAGTTATATTAACAATGGCAAGAGTATTATTCTAAATATAATTCACGTATCCAGTCAATTAGAAATAGAAATTAAAGTTGATAAATATGAAATATATGTTTTGATAGACGGTTTAGGTTACTCCATGTTTCAAATTAGTAAACAAAAAGAATATAGTGATAGTTTTTACCTAGAGGTTATTGATTTTTTACATGAAAGTTTTAAAGGTAATTTTTACAAGCATTTTTTTTGCGATGGAAATAGAGAGGTAAAAGTAAAACTTAGTTGGAAAGACAGTACCTACCCAGAAGCAGTTTACATCTCAATTAAAGATTTATTTTTAGAGAAACTTAAAATAAAGAAATATCTGTTAATGAAAAAGACAGAATATCCTTCCTTTTTTTGATTTGAAGTTTTTCCTGAATTAAAAACAATTTCAAATTTTGCCAATCGAACACTTTTTAGTGGTTTTAAATAGTAGAAAAATGTCATTAAATTTAGGTCAAAGATTATATTATGGTGGTTCCTTTAGAGAAGTACCAATTGCAGATTGGGCGTTACTTGCATATGATGTTGAGCATTATTTTCACAGGGCTTTTAAAGATATAAAGAATGGAGCTCTTCTAGACACTGAATATTACCAAGGATCAGCAATAAATAAAGCCATGAGATACGGGGAGCGGGAGTAATAATTTTAAAAGAACAAAATATGGGAGTGCAAAATATTTTTGAAAACTTAAAAAAATTTATAAATAAAGAAACACTCGTTGACAAGATTAAGATTACACGGATGACTAATATTGAGAGAGATTTAGGTATTACTGGAGACGATGCGTGGGATTTTTTAGAGAAATATGGGAATAAATTTAAGGTTGATATTTCTAATTTTGATTTTAATAAGTCTTTTCAAGAAGAAGGTAGTTGGGTTTTTGGTTGGGTCTTAAATATTTTCAGTAATAAAAACAGTACTAGGCAAACCCTTACTGTGGGTCAATTAGAAGAAGCTGTAAAGATTGGTAAATTGGAATAAGCGTGATTGATTTCATATACCTGATGTAATTTTATAAGGCAATACACCTTTAGCATTGCCTATAATACCACAGGGCCAAATGATTGGATTGCGAACGGGAGTAATGTAGGAGGTAATAGTACTTCATCTGAAAAAAGAAATGGATTCTGGGAAGGAGCAACAAATCTTTGGGGAAAAATTGTAAACGCAACTACAGCTATTGATGATCCTCGTGTAGAAAAAGTAGGGTTTTCAAGATTGCAAACGTTTCTAATACCTGGCGGTGCTGGAGTGAAAATTTTTCAAAGAGGATTTAGCTTAAGAAACACTCTAACTTCTATACGAAGTGGTTTTTTAAACCTAGGCAAATCTTTTTCTCAATATAAAGCACTATATTGGGCAGGAAAGGCTAAACCTTCTTTAACTCCAATTATTAATCCTAAGACTGGACAAGTTTGGAAACAATATACTGAACTTCATCATAGGTTTATACCTCAAAGATGGAAATGGGCTCCTAATTGGTTAAAAAATAATAGATTCAACTTAAAACCTGTTTCTAGTTTACAACATGCTCAAATGGATCCGTTTAGAGCAAGATTTGTTCCTAAATGGGTAAAAGAAATGTATAATTTAACTTGGAAGTAGTTATGTTCAATTTGTTTAGAAAAAAGAAAATGATTCAAGAAAATGATTATATTTTTTTGAAAGCACTCACGAAAGCTCTATCTTATAAATATCCTTATTTACTACCTCAGGTATCTAAAGAATTTATTTTGGATAAAACACCCAATCAACTAGGAGATATAGGCACATATACATTTACATTAAATGCAAAATTAGAATCTAAATATTCAAATAAATCTTTGCCTCAGTTTTTTATTATTAAAGATATTAGTATCTGGAATAATCTTAAAGGAAAATTTGAACAAATTGAATTACATATTCTAGATGGGATGATAGCAGGATTCAAAGTTACTTCTGAATATTCTGATTTAGATTTAAAAAAAATAGACACTTCGAATGTTAAGGAAAAACACTTCAACAATGAAGATAAAGAGACTTTGAAAAAGATTACTGGTAATATTCCTAGTGATTTTTTGTCTCAACTAGATATTGAAGACACTTTCAAAATTGAAGTTCCTGAGGGCGAATTTTATGTAATAAAAAATCTGGAAGATGGTAATTATCTTTCAATGGATAAAAAAGGTGCGGTCTACGGAATGATGCATGACCCATATTTGGTTAAAAAAATATTCGATGATAAAAATGCTTTTTTTGAAGCCTTGAAATATGGAGAATTTAATATTTATGAGTATTTTAATAAAAAGATGTCATTATAACTAAAGTTCCTTGTCTTTGCAATGACATATATGTGACAAGTTTATGATTATCTTTTAGACAATCATTATGGAATCTTAAGGCAATTGGTTAGAAAGCAGTACCTCCTCTAGTATCGCCTATAATACCACTGGGCCAAATGATTGGATTGCGAATGGGAATAGGTTTCCAGAAAGTAAGAAAGCTGAACACATTATAAATAGATTTCTATTGCATTTAACATTAAGTGCGTATCAGCAAGCTCTTAATGACATTGCAGTAGAATATAATTTAGAATATCAGCATTTTAATTCACAAGTAAAACTTGATTATAACAAAGCTAATACTAAAATTTCAGATAAGGGACCAATTGAGTTTGATAATAATTTTATCCTGAAGAAAGCATCTGATGGTTACGGAGGAGATTTTGCTTATGTATATATTGGTGGAAATAAAGTTGTTGGCAATACTTTATTTGGTTCATTTAAGGGTAGAGGTAGTAATAGAAGAAATACTTTTTTTGATGGAGTATATAATGGTTATTATAAGGTTGAATTTTATGGGTCGAAAGGAAAACTTCAAACTATAGGACAGCTATTATTTAAAGATAAATCTTCCTATCAAAGATTTGTTAACCACTATCAAAATATTTATGATCATTTTAAAAGAAGTATACTTAAACAAAAGAATATAAACAACTAATGGTAAATATTATGAAATTGAAAAGTGAAGTAAATAATTTTAATTGTATATTTCTTATTTTATTTTCTATATCAATTACTTTTTTAGTAAGTTGTGAAGATAGTCATTTTAACGGATATTATTTCAACGAAGAGAATCAACAAATTTTTGATTTTAAAGATTCAGAATTAATAATTTATAATATTAAAGACTCGATAAAAAATGAATATGTGATTACTTTAGGAAGAAAGAATGAAATGGAAATTAATAGTGAGAATAAAAAAATGAAAATTTATTATAGAATTGATCAGAATGTTTTATGGCTAATTGATGATGAACGACTTATTTCAAGTAATAAAGAAGTTAAATTAGTTAAATTTAAATTCGGAAACACTTCAAACCCTGATTTACTTGCTACTAATTACTGGTATTTTAGACCGAAAAAATCAAAAGTTGATTATTGGATTAAATATCATATTTTAGAAAACAACAAATATGGTCTTATATATGGAAGAGAAGAAAATTCAAATGATATGTTTTTCGAATCCTTTTTTGACATTGGTCAAGAGTTGTATTTTGATAAATTTTTGATTTATAAATTTGATAGTTATAATTGGGATCCATATGGTTATTTGCTAGTTAGTATTACAGAAGATTCTTTAAAATTTAGAGGATTAAGAACATTTGATAAAATTGAATTAAAAAATTATAAGTTTAAAACGAATTTACAACTTTATGGAACATGGGTTAATGTAAATTCAAGTAAGAACCATATTAACCTTTTTGGAGATAATGGACGTTTTTATTTTGGTGATACAATTGTTTTTCAAAAAAACAATAAATTTAAAAGAAAAGTTAAAGAATATTTTAATTACTTTTATAAGGATACAATAAGTAAGACCGATAATGTTGAGAAAGAAGGTATAGGAGAACTAGAGATACCATTTGAGGTGGGGTTAAATAATAAATACCTCATATTTGATAGACCTTTAAATCAGATTTTGAAAGTCGAAATGATAACCAAAGATTCGTTAATTATCAAAAATCATACAGTTGGAGAAAAATTAGTGATGAAATATGTTCGGGTTGTTGATTAATTTGAAGACTTGAACCCCAATTATAACCAATTTTATAACAAGTAGTTATAAAGGTAGCAGTGATTTGCCTATGCTAATAACACTGGTTCTAGTTATTATATAGGTAGATCTACAACCGAAACAGAAACTGAAGTACCTCCAAATTCTTAGGAGAGCTTTTAGTTTAAATTAAGTTCTGATTATTATTCCTTTTAAGCTGCATTTTAATGCCTAGGGCAATATTGTAAAATTAACTGATGGTAATAATACTGCATTAAATAGTTTTGTATATTTGGATAGAGGTTATACCGGGCATGAGCATTTGTTGGATGTGGGCTTGGTACATATGAACGGTAGGTTTTACGACCCAATGTTACACAGGTTTTAGCCCCTGATAATTATATACAAGACCCTTACAATACTCAAAATTACAATAGGTATGGCTATGTATTAAATAATCCATTGATGTATACTGATCCTAGTGGAGAGGTTGCAGAATGGGTGGCAGGTATTATTGTTGGGGCATTTATTTATGCTGCAATACAAGTTGTAAAAATGATGTATGACCTTAGTAAGACTGATTCCGGGTCAGGATATGTAAATAATAATAGCCCAATTAATTTAAATCCAAATTCATCTACATCAGCTATTGAACCTAGTGGTATACCCATACGAGATGGAGGATTTAACGCAAATGTACCTGTAGGTGTTTTTCAAGGCAATTGGTTAGAAAGCAGTACCTCCTCTAGTATTGCCTATAATACCACAGGGTCAAATGATTGGATTGCGAATGGGAGTAATATTGGTAACAATAGTAATACTCAAAATACTGAAAATAGTAATAGTAGTGTTGGGCAACCTGGAACTTGGGAAAGTATTATTCCTATTTGGGGATCAGGAAGATCAGCTGTTGACCATTTTCAAAGAGGAAATTATTGGAGGGGTGCAGGTCATACGGTTTTAGCAGTATCAGATGTATTTCTTATAAAATCTATTGGAACTGCAATTGGAAAAGGTGCTTGGAAATTTGGAGGTAGTAATGCATGGAGAGCTACTAGAAGATGGCTAGGGAATAGAGGTTATGCAAAAGCGGGGCAACCTGTACATCATTGGGCTATACATCAAGCAACAGCAAAAAAATATGGCTTAGAAGCTATTACTAATCAGCCTTGGAATTTAAAAACATTTGCAACTCAAGGTATGCATATGCGTGCAGGTCATGGTAGAACTTTTTTACGGAAACCGGGGTTTGGCATGTTAGGTAGATTATGGTTTGGAACTCCTTGGTGGCCTAAATTTTTTCTAGGTTCTTATGGTGGTAGACTAATAGGAGGTAGTAAATAAAAAAATATGATACAAGAATTAAAATTCCCTGTCTTTGCATTTCAGAAAAATGACAAAATGATATATGTTTTTTTAAATAATCGTGATTTAAAAACTACAAATACTAGTATATTAAAAGAGAAAGGGTATAATGATATAACGCTTATAGATTCAAGAAGTAATGTATTTAAAATTAAAAAAGCATTCAAAGTAAAATATACTGGACTCTTAGGATTTAGTCTTCTCAAAAAGGGCAGACAAATATTGGTGGATTTTGAGTTTGATTCTGAAATTAAAACTATTTCTTTATTAGAATTCAAAAAAGATATTATAGATAGAATTAAGCAAAAAAAGAGTTATTGGGAAGCATCTTGGGATATTGAAGATTTAATTGATTATATAAATAATAGTACTTCTTTTGAATCAATAGCACAATATTTAAAATGAAACAAATTATATTATTACCTACTTTAATCTTGTTGATGAACTATGGATTAGTTCGTCAACAAGAAATAAAAAATGAGAAAACCCAAAAGACAGAAAGTCCTATATTTAATCAAAATAATTTGCGATCTAAGACAATACTTGATGGGGCTATAAAAATTCTAATTCCAAATGATTTTGTTTTGATGGATGGAGAAATGCTTAATCTAAAATATCCCAAAATAAATAGACCCACTTTGGTTTATACAGACAGTAATGGAGAAGTAAATATTGCATTTAACTATACTCAAGAAAGTATTACTAATGCAGATATTCCTAAAATAAAAACTTCTATACTAAATCAAATGAAACAGGTTTCAAGTATTAATTTAATTGATTCTGAATTAAAAAACATAAACAATAAAGAATTTTTTATAATAAAATTTTACTCAGAAGCCGTTGATACTAAAGTTTATAATTTAATGTTCGGTACTGAGTTAAAAGGGAGGTTGTTAATGAGTACTTTTAATTGCACCATTGCCCATTATGACGAATGGCACCCAACAGCTGATGAAATTTTGAACTCAATTGAGGTTTTGTAATTTTATATTATTAACATTTTTAAAAGAATGATTTACTAAAAGTACCCATAGGTATTTTTCAAGGCAATTGGTTAGAAAGCAGTACCTCATCTAGTATTGCCTATAACACCACAGGGCCAAATGATTGGATTGCGAATGGGAGTAATTTGGGATGGTTAGAGCTATGTTTGGTTAATTCTTAAAAAGTCAAAATAAAACTAGTTACTTGGTTGGGCAAAGAATACACTTTAATTGTTCCGCCATGTAAACGTAGAATTTGCTTAGATAAACTTAAGCCTATACCTGTACCGGTATTTTTTGTAGTAAAAAAGGGCACAAAAATTTCATCTATAAGTTCTGGTGGTATTCCCGGTCCATTGTCTGATACTTTGATAAAATATTTCTCATTAGCATTAACTCCTGCGGTAATCTTTAAAACTCCTTCTTTTTGGTTTTCCATGGATTGAAGGGCATTTTTACCTAAATTAACCAATACTTGAGTAATTTGTTTTTTATCAATAAATAATTCCAAATTATGAGGTAAAACCTCAATACTAATTTTTATAGCATTCACATTTTGGTTTATTAAAACCAATACATTATCTAATAAGATTTGAGCAGGAACAATTTCTTTGTCTGGTTCCGGTACACTTAATAATGTGCGGTATGATTTTACAAAACTCATTAGATTGTCACCTTGTTCGCTTATGACTTCTAATCCTTTTGCTGTGTTTTCAATGTGTTTTTCATCAAATTCAGCCATAGAGATTAGTTTATTTTCAGTTTTATAGTATTTTAATATAGATTCTGAGATAGAAGTCATGGGGGTTATGGTATTCATTATTTCGTGTGTTAAAACACGGATAAGTTTAATCCATGAATCCGTTTCTTTTTCATCTAATTCTCTATAAATATCTTGAACAACTACTAGTAAGAGGTTTTCTTTATTTACGCTTAGTGCAGTCGATTTTATTGCCAGTTGGGTTTTTTCTCTTTCATTGGTCAATTGGAAAAGCTTTTGGTCAAAAGGTTTTAAACCATCAAATAATCCGTATAATTTTGCGTCAACTTGCTCTAATTGTTTGATATGGTTTAATGGACTGTAATTCAATAATTTTTCAACCGTAGGATTAGAATAAATGATATGGCCTTTTTCATTAAAAGTGAGAATACCAATATTCGCTTGCTTTAATATTTCCTGAAAGAACTGTTCTTGGGCTTGTTTTTTAAAATGTACCTCCTGTATTAATCCATTCACTCTATTTAAGCTTTGATTAAGACTTTTAAATGATTTTATAAGATCTTTTTCAGGAAAGTGAAGTGTGAAATCTTCGTTTTTTATAGCATCAAAAAAATAGGCAATTTTTCTATTGGTATGGTTTATAAAGTGAATTAATTGATGTACTTGTAATACTAGAATTATCAATAGTAAAAAACTCACTAAATAGTAATTTTTTTCAAATAAAAACGCCAACCCAATAGCTGATATTGTAATGAATACTACTCGCATTATAACTTGTAGATAAAAATTTCTGCTCGCCATTAGTGGTTCATTTTTTTAATTTTATTATAAAGGGTTTGCCTTGAAATTCCCAATTGATTTGCAGCTGCACTGTAATTACCATCATTTTTATTTAAAGCATTGTTAATCATCAAGTGTTCCATTTCATCTAAGGTATTTGGTCCGGATTCAATAGATGTTGAAATTTTGTTAGTCAATAAAAAATCGTTCGATTTTAATATATTGCCCTCGCATAGTATCACTGCCCTTTCCATAGTATGTTGAAGTTCTCTCACGTTTCCAGGCCAACGATAGGACATTAATTTTTCTTGTGCAGTGGTATTGATCCTCACCTGTGGTTTTCCATATTTAGATGAGAATTTTTTCAAGTAAAAATCAGCCAACAACAATACATCTTTTTCTCTATCACGTAATGGAGGAACTTCTATATGTATAGTATTTATTCTGTATAATAGATCCTCACGAAAAATACCATCTATTACCATTTGGTTGAGGTTACAGTTGGTGGCACAAATAAGACGAATATCTACTTTGATGGGCTTATTTGAACCTACTCTGACGATAATCCTATTCTGAATGGCGGATAACAATTTTGCCTGAGTTTGTAAGGATAAATTACCAATTTCATCTAAAAACAATGTACCACCATTTGCAGCTTCAAACTTTCCTGCTCTGTCTTCTTTTGCGTCTGTAAATGCTCCTTTAGTATGTCCGAAAAGTTCACTTTCAAATAAGGTTTCTGAGATAGAGCCCATATCAACAGAGATAAAAACTTCCTCTTTTCGCGTAGAAATTCGATGTAATTCACGTGCTATCAATTCCTTGCCAGTACCGTTTTCACCTGTAATTAGAACGTTAATATCTGTTTTGGCTACTTTTCTGGTAAGATTTAGAGCAGATGTCAATGCCTTAGAATTGCCAATGATGTAATTATGATCTTGATTGATAACTTGTTTTAAATTATTTTCATTCTTTTTTAATTGATGAATTTCTTTTTGAGATTTGCGAAGTAAATAGGCAGATTTAACCGTGGCCAATAGCTTATCGTTATTCCATGGTTTTAATATGAAATCTGAAGCCCCTTCTTTTAATGCTTCTACGGCCAAGTCAATCGCTCCGTAGGCAGTCATCATAATTACAGAAGTGTTTGGGGCTCTCTTTTTGATTTCCTTTAACCAAAACAAGCCTTCATTGCCGGTATTTACACCTGCAGAAAAGTTCATATCTAATAAAACAATATCAAAATCGATTAAATTTTTTAAAGAGGATATTTGATTCGGATTGAATAAAGTTGTCACATGTTTGTACTCAAATTGCAACAAAATTTCTAAAGCACTTAATACGCTTTTGTTATCGTCAACAATCAAAATTTTTCCATCACTCATAAACAAACTATTAATTTAAAAAAATAAATATACAGATAAAGACTTAATATTAGAAGGGAGGTGTCCAATATTTTGACAATATTTGTATAAATATTTTACAGTCTATATTTTTTAATTTTCGACAGATGTATGTAATTAACTGATATTTAACAGTTTGTATTTGTGGCATAACATTAGAATACAGTTTGGCATCCTATTCATAGAAAATTATAAAAGTTCTCATAAAATAGAATTTTACAAAAGCATGAAAATCAATACTCAAATCATACTACTACTACTTCTAATAATTTCAGAATCGATGTTTTCACAAGAAACATGGTCTTTAGAGGATTGTGTTGCTTATGCCGTTGAACACAATCTAGAATTAAATAATTTCAAATATAATGCTGATGCTAATAAAGAAACGCATAGACAATCGATCCGGAATTTATTACCAGGTATTATAGGGTCGTCAGAATATAATATTCGTTATGGCCGTTCAATAGATCCTAACAATAATGATATTGTTAATACTGATTTTTTCTCTAACAACTATACTTTGAATTCCGCCGTTGATTTATTTCAAGGGTTCCAAAAAATAAATACGATAAAAGCATCTAAGTTATTATATAAGGCATCACAACAAGATGTGTTGCATCAAAAATATTTATTGGCCTTTCGGGTGATGTCTGCTTTTTATGATATTCGTTTTTATGAAGGTTTATTGGCTATTTCTGAAGAACAATATGAAATCTCACAAACTAATTATAACTTGGTAAAAAGAAAAATTGATTTAGGCTTATTGGCCGGTTCAGATTTATATGAAGCAGAATCTGTATTACTTGCAGATAAATTGGCGGTTACACAAAACGAAAATAGTTTAGAAACGGCACAGCTAAAGTTGATTCAAGAAATGAATTTAAAGGGCACTTCAAGTATTTCGCTTAACAACACATTGGATGAAATAGAAGCGACCGAAAAGGATATTTTAACAATAGATCAAGATTCTATTTACAATAAGGCAAAAGGTTTTATTCCTTTGATAAAATCAGAAGAAATGAAGACCAAAGCAGCTAAAAAAGCTGTAGCAGTGGCAAGAGGGAATTTATATCCTTCATTATCATTATTTGCCGGATATGGTACAGGGTATTATGAAACTTTTGTAAACGAGGCGGGTAATATCATCCCATTCAATACCCAAATAAAAGATAACGCTTCACGATATGTAGGAGTTTCATTGAGTGTTCCCATTTTTAATCGTTGGTCAGGACGTTCAAATATCAAGCAACAAAAAATAGAATTGCAAAAAGCGAATAACAATTTAGATATCCAAAAGCAAGAGTTATACAAACTAATTCAAGAATTGGTTCAAGGTCAAAAGGCGATGGGAAAAGAATCTGAACAGAGTGGTCAAAAAATGAAAGCTCAAGAATTGACCTTTAAAATTGCACAAAAAAAATATGAAAAAGGAATGATAAGTGGGCTTGAATTGTACCAGGCCAAAAACTTATATACCCAATCACAGAATGAAAATTTACAGGTAAGATTAAGTTTAAAAGTCAACAAAAGTACGCTGGATTTCTATAAAGGATTACCAGTTTTTAACAGCATAAGAAACAATTAAATGGATATACAACTCGAAAAGAAAAAAGGATTGAGACCAAAGCATATTGGTTATATAGCTCTAGGTTTATTGTTACTTTTTGTAGGATGGAAAATGATATTTAGTAATTCTGTCGCCACATTTAGAACAGAAAAAGATAAACTATCCATTGCTGAAGTAACACAAGGAAAGTTTGATGATTATATTACTATAAATGGTGCAGTAGCTCCAATAACTACCATTTATATGGATGCCTATGAGGGGGGGCGTGTTAGTGAAAAATTGATCGAAGAAGGGGCGATGGTAAAAAAGGGAGATATCATTCTTAAGCTTGAAAACATGAATTTATATGAACAAATTTTAGCAAGTGAAAGTAACTTGGCTTTAAAACAAAATGATTTGCGTTCAACAAAATTAACTTTTGATTCTCGACAAGTTGATGGTAGAAAATCTTTAGCAAATGCTGAATATGAACTGCAAAGGAAAAAGAGAAATTTTGAGCAAAATAAAGAATTATATAGTGAAGAACTGATATCAAAAGAGAACTATTTAATTTCTAAAGAAGATTATGAACTTTCTAAAAAACAATATGAAATTATAAAATTACAAACTGAGCATGATGCAAAACTTCGTAGTACTTCTTTAACAGGCTTAGATACTGATTTGGTGCGTATGAAAAAAACACTAACTATGGTTTATGAAAGGTTAGACCATTTAAATGTAAGGGCACCTGCTGATGGTCAACTGGGTTTTTTAGATGCTGAAATAGGACAAAGTATAGGAAAAGGAGAACGTATCGGTCAAATAAATGTATTAACTGATTATAAAATTGAAGCGACAATTGACGAACATTATATTGATCGTGTAAAACGAGATTTAATTGCATTGTTAGAACGTAATGGTAAAGAATATCCTTTACGATTACGAAAGGTATATCCTGAGGTTCGTAATGGAAAATTTAAAGTTGATTTAGTGTTTACAGCAGAAAAACCTGAAACGATACGTACAGGTCAGAGTTATAATATCAAATTACAATTAGGAGCTTCAAGTGATGCACTTCTATTGCCCAAGGGGAGCTTTTTTCAAAGTACGGGTGGACAATGGATTCTAGTAGTAAATACTGATGGTAATGAAGCACTAAAAAGAGCTATAAGAATAGGGAAACAAAATTCAAGGTATTACGAAGTACTTGAAGGACTGTCAGCAGGAGAAAAAGTAATCACCTCTGGTTATGATAGCTTTGGAGATGCGGAGAGAATCGTGTTAAAATAATTTTGTCTGCTCCCCTCCTTGGATAAGGAGGGGTGGATTCGACGATAGGAGTAGGCGGGGAGGTTGAAAAAAGTGAATAAATTATAAAGTAAACTGCCATATAATCGGGATGTGTTTAAAATAAGATTCTCCCTTTTCTGATAACTATTGGGATCAAGGAGAGGTGTTCGCCGGAAACGGACGAAGGGGTTTTCAAACACATCTCAAGGGTCATAAATAATAATTAAAAAATAAAGATTAACAAAATGATAAAAATCCAAAATTTAAAAAAGAGTTTTAAAACTGAAGAAGTAGAAACATTGGCCTTAAATAAGGTTAATCTTAATGTAGCAGAAGGAGAATTTGTTGCGATCATGGGACCTTCGGGTTGTGGTAAGTCAACTTTGCTGAACATTATTGGTATGTTGGATAATCCAACAGAAGGTAGTTACCAATTTAGTGGTCATGAAGTTGGAGGGTTAAAAGAAAGACAACGCACACAATTACGAAAAGGCAATTTAGGTTTTGTATTCCAAAGTTTTAATTTGATAGATGAATTGACGGTTTATGAAAATGTTGAATTACCTCTTATTTATTTAAAAATGAATAAAAGTGAACGTAAGGCAAAAGTGAAAGCTGTATTAGAACGCATGAAAATAGCACATAGAGAAAAACATTTCCCACAACAATTATCTGGTGGTCAACAACAAAGGGTAGCTATTTCAAGAGCTGTGGTAACGAAGCCTAAATTGATTTTGGCAGATGAGCCTACAGGAAATTTAGATTCAAAAAATGGTATAGAAGTAATGAATTTATTAACTGAATTGAATCAAGAAGGTACTACCATTGTTATGGTAACGCACTCTGATAGAGATTCACATTATGCACATAGAGTTATTAACTTATTTGATGGACAAGTGGTTACGGAAAGTCAAAACAAACCTTTTGCTGCAACTATTTAAAAATATATAACCATGAAAAATATTTCATTTTCTCTTTTACTATTTTTTCTCATAAGTGTTGAATATACACAAGCACAATCTGATAACATTGCTGTGAATCATTTTGATAAAGTCATTGTCAGTCCACATATCCAAGTAACTTTTATTGAAGGAAACGAAGAATCTGTTTCCATTCAAAAGATTAGTGTCTCTAAGGATAAATTAAATATAGAAGTTAAAGGAAAAACATTACGGATTTATTTAGACGGTGCTAAAGAAGTTACTGAAAATGAAAAATACTATAAAGACGGAAAAAAAAGAACCCGTTCTGTATACAATGGTACTATTGTAACCGCAACAATTACGTATAAGAATATAGATGAATTGTCTTTGCGTGGCGAAGAAAAATTTATTTGTAAAAGTCCTATTGTTCAAGATGACTTTAGATTAAAAATTTATGGAGAATCGCAAGTAATTATTAACGAAGTCGCTTTAAAGTCACTGCAAACCACAATTTATGGAGAAAGTTTTTTAGAAATTAAAAGTGGAACAATAAATAAACAAAAAATCACTGCTTATGGCGAAACTAAGGTAAATACTCTAGGAGTAGATAATAAAACTACCAAAATAACAGCATATGGTGAAGGTAGTTACAGAGTGAATGTTTCAGAAGAATTGAAAGTAACCGCTTATGGAGAAGCTACTATTGCCTATATAGGAACTCCAAATGTAAATACAGGAATTATTATTGGAGAAGCTACTATACAAAAAATACGATAAATCATGTTAAAAAATTATTTTAAAATAGCAATTAGGAATCTTTGGCGTCATCGTGGATTTTCATTTATAAATATTAGTGGATTGGCTATAGGATTGACAGCCGGTTTTCTTATCCTCTTATATGTAGGATTTGAATTGAGCTATGATAAATTTCATACCAAAGCAGATCGTATCTATAGAGTGGTTGCAGATATTAAAACACCTACAGATAATATTGAAGCTAATATTCCTTCTTGGGCAGTACCTCCGCATTTAGAAAAAGAATTTCCAGAGATAACATCTGCCGTCCGAATTTCGGGCTTAAACATGCTCGTCAGAAAGGATGAAGTCAAATTTATGGAAGAGAACGCCATAGCTGCTGATTCCGCTTTTTTTAATCTTTTTGACTTTAAATTGGTACAAGGAGATAAAAATAAAGTTCTAAAAGCTCCATTTAGTATTGTTTTATCAAAAACTACAGCAAAAAAATATTTTGGTGATCAAGATCCGATGGGTAAAACATTAAAAATTTTTGATGAGGGTCGTATTGCTACAGTTACGGGAGTAATGGAAGATATTCCGGAAAACTCACATATTAACACTGATATGGTTTTATCTATGACTAGCTATACGCAAGATATGAATGTAGAATTAGATACCCAATGGGGTAGTTATAATGCTTCTGCCTATATCTTAGTAGGAGCTAATACCAATATTGATCAATTAGAATCGAAGTTTCCGGATTTTTTAGAAAGAAATAATGGAGAAGCAATGAAGAGCGATAAAATGTTTGTTACACTATTTTTAGAACCATTTAAAGATGTTTATTTACGATCTCCAAGAGGTGGTGCCGGTGATGGAAGTATAGATAATGTATATATCTTTTCAATTATTGCTATTTTTATTTTATTAATAGCTTGTATCAATTTTATCAATCTAACTACTGCACGTTCTGTTGAACGTGCTAAAGAAGTGGGTATTCGAAAAGTAATTGGAGCGGAAAAAAGACAATTAGGACTCCAATTTATTGGAGAGTCTGTCATTATTAGTTTGCTCGCATTTATACTCACAGTTGTTTTGACAGCTTTGTTGCTGCCATATTTTAATGAATTGGCTGGAAAAATTGTGAGTAATGGTATTTTTTCAAGCCCTATTCATATCCTTACCCTTTTTCTTATTTCTTTAAGTATTGGCGTATTGGCGGGTATTTATCCGGCTCTTGTTTTATCTTCTTTTAAACCTATTAGCGTTTTAAAGGGAAGTTTTTCAACTGGAACCAAAGGTGTTTTGCTTAGAAAAGGATTGGTTATATCTCAATTCACAATCTCCATCGCATTGATTATTGGTACTATTATTATCTACTCTCAAATGAGTTTTATGCGTAACCAAGAATTGGGGTTCGATAAAGATCAGATGTTAATTTTAGAAACCAATGTATCTCCATCACAAATTGAATTAAAACAAGCGATTGATGATTTACCCGGCGTAAAATCAACTAGCTTTAGTTCTAGTGTTCCCGGAGCTGGAAACAATGCAGCTTATTCTGAAATTGAAAATAATATTGGTGAATTACAAATAGCCAACTTAGATGTATATTTTGTTGATGAAGATTACATACCTCAATTTGATTTAAAGTTACTTGCCGGTAGAGCCTTTTCAAGAGATTTTGCTACAGACTCAACAGAAGCAATGGTTATCAATGAAACAGCTGTAAAATTATTTGGCTATAATAAGCCAGAAGAAGCTATTGGCAAAAATTTTAAACAATGGGGTCGAGAAGGAAAAATTATAGGTGTAGTACAGGATTTTCATTATAGATCATTACAGCGAAACATCAACCCCTTAACCATACGGCTTGAACCACAAGCTACTAATCTTATAGCGGTTAAAATTAATCCACAAAACATTAAGCAAGTAGTAGCTTCAATTGAAAAGAAATGGCAAACAATTATGCCGGATAAACCATTTAACTATTATTTTTTAGATGAACTTTTTAACCAACAATATCAAAGTGAAGAACGCTTTGGAAACCTTTTCTTGAACTTTGCAGCATTGGCCATTTTAATCTCTTGTTTAGGTCTATTAGGTTTAGCTGCTTATAGCACACTTCAGCGTAGGCGAGAAATTGGTATTCGTAAAGTTTTGGGTTCTTCAGTAACAGGAGTTGTAAATTTATTATCCATCGATTTTATAAAATTAGTAGGTATTGCTTTCGTAATTGCAGCACCAATTTCTTGGTTTACGATGCATTATTGGTTGGAAGATTTTGCATATAAAATTTCTATCCAATGGTGGATGTTTGCATTAGCGGGAATATCAGCATTGTTTATTGCAATAGTAACAGTAAGTTTTCATGCCATAAAAGCATCAATAGTCAATCCTGTAAAAAGTTTACGAACAGAATAAAAAATAACAATCATGTTTAAAAACTATATAAAAATAGCTTGGCGAAACTTAGCTAAAAACAAGCAACAAACCATAATTAATCTCTTAGGCCTTACTTTAGGTACGGTAAGCTGCTTGACCATTTTGCTTTATGTTTTTGCCCAATTCGGTTTTGATAAGAACTTTACTGATGCTGAATCAATTTATCGAGTGGAGACCATAATAGAACGGGATGGTGTTGAAGGTTTTGATACAGCCGCAGCTTCACCTCCAATTGCCTTTGCACTAAAGGAAGATTTTGGAGAAGTTGAAGAAGTTACGCGGATAGTATTAACAGATTTTTTTTATAGTAATTTAATACGTGCAGCAGAAAGTAAAGAGGCTTATTATGAGCCAAGAAGCTATATGGCCGATTCTACTTTTTTTAAGATATTCGACTATAAGTTTTTACAGGGAGATATTGAAACAGCTTTAAACGAACCTAATTCAATAGTGCTTTCTTCTCATTTGGCCAATAAAATGTTTGGCACTCAAAATACCCTAGGTAAAGCTGTAATTTGGGGGAGTGGTGAGGATGCTCAAACACTTACAGTCAAAGGTGTGTTTGATGAAAATTTTGCAAAATCGCATCTCAACCCTAATTATATTGTGAGCATGAGCACTCCTGGTATGGGTACATTCGTTCAAACATTCGACGATTTTGCTACAAATAATTTTGTGTATAGTTATGCAAAACTGACTTCTAATACCAATGTCGAGCAATTACAAAAAAAACTTCCCGATTTTATTCAACGTAGAGGAGCGAAAAACCTTTCCGATGCGGGAATGGATAATAAATTATTATTATTAAAAAAAGTAACCGATATTCATTTACACTCAGCAGGTCGGAAAAATCAAATTGATAGGGTCTCAAATATTAATTACCTTTATTTTTTATTGACTTTGGCTTTTTTCATTCAATTAGTAGCCTGTATTAATTTTATAAATCTCAGCACTGCAAGGGCAAGTAAACGTGCTAAGGAGATTGGCGTGCGTAAAGTAGTGGGTGCAGGGAAAAACTCATTAATGCGTCAATTTTTAGGAGAATCTCTGTTATTGTCTGTGTTTGCAATGCTTATTAGTATTCCAATAACTATACTTCTTTTACCTTTTGTAAACGAACTTACTCAAGAAACATTGAGCATTTTAAATATCTTCAATTGGAATATCACAGCTTTGTTGTTTGGTCTAGGAATTTTTACAGGACTGATAGCGGGTATTTATCCAGCAGTAGTTTTGTCATCGATAAAACCCATAAAAGCTCTGAAGAGTGGCACCATATTGCAATCTGGTAATGGTAATTTCAGAAAAGCTTTAGTTGTCTTTCAATTTGTCGTTTCCATTAGTCTTGTGGTTACAGTTATCGTGATAACACAACAATTCCAATTTACCCAAAGCAAAGACCTTGGTTTCAAAAAAAATAATTTATTGGCACTACGTATAGGCACAAACGAAGCTTCCAGCAAGTTTGAATCCATCAAGTCCGCATTTTTAAACATACCTGGTGTAATCAACGTTTCTAGTGGAAATTACGCCCCCTCAGAAATAGTTTTAGCTGATAATGGGTTATACTTACCTGGTGGAAGTCGAGAAAAAAATACCATAGTAAAGCGTAATGGCGTTAGCGAAGGTTACTTTGAGACAATGAGTATTCCATTAATAGAAGGAAGAGATTTTAGAGAGACAGATACCACCGATCAGATTATTGTAAACCAGGCTACACTTAAAGCGTTTAACATCAAACGTGAGGATGCCTTAAGTTCAAGACTTGTGCAAAGTTTTGGTGATGAAACTTATGAAATGGAAATCATTGGTGTGGCAGCCGATTATCACTATGCTTCTTTAAAAGATGAAATTGCTCCATTGTTCTTGCATAAAGAGACTGAACCCAATTGGCTGTTCCTTAGAACCAAAACAAATAATTATGAGCAACTGTTAACCAATTTAGAACAACAGTGGAAATTAACTATTAATAATGTTCCATTTGATTATAGGTTCGTTGATAAAGAGGTTGAAAAGCTTTACGATGAAGAAAAACGATTAGGTCAAATTTCAGTAGTCTTCACTATTCTAGCTATACTTATCAGTTGTTTGGGTCTTTTTGGTTTGATTTCTTATGTAGCTGAACAAAAGAAGAAAGAAATTGGTATTCGTAAAGTATTGGGAGCCAGTATTAATTCTGTAGTACAACTTTTGACTAAAGATTTTATAAAACTAGTTGGGGTTGCCTTTTTGATCGCCACTCCTCTTGCCTATTATTTTATCGCACGATGGCTTGAAGATTTTACTTATCGCATTGATATTAAATGGTGGGTATTTGCTCTTGCAGGAGGTTTTGCTTTGGTTATAACATTATTGACTGTTGGATTCCAGTCACTAAAATCGGCAGTGGAGAATCCAGTAAAAAGTTTACGAACGGAATAGGTTTCCACTAAACTCCCAAAAAGGGAAAGAAATTGGAACCGAATAAAAATTGAAAACTAACGAAATAGTTGAATTGAAAGAGCTCCTCCCTTCGGATGAAGGGAGGTGGATTTCAGCAAAGCTGAAAGACGGAGGGATTGAGGGAGATCAAAAAGAACAGAACAAGTAATAAAAACAAATTATCATGTTTAAAAATCATTTAAAGATAGCTTGGCGAAGTTTAAAAAGACAACCTTTTTTTACTTTTCTAAATATATTCGGACTTGCCATTGGAATGGCCGCAGGATTATTAATAGCCTTATATATTTACGATGAAATGAGTTATGACAAAATGTTTGCAGATGCAGACCGTATTTATCGTGTTGATATGGACATAAAATTTGGCGGTGCAGAATCAAAATCTTCAGAAACTTCACCGCCAATGGCTGCTGCCCTGCAAAATGATTTTTCTCAAATAGAAACAACTGTTCGATTTCGAACACAAGGGGGAATGCTAGTTAGAAAAAGTGGCACGGAAGAGAATACTAAAGAACTTTATACCACATTTGTCGATTCCACTTTCTTTAATATGTTTGGCATAAAATTACTAGCAGGAGATGAAAAGACTGCCTTAACGAAACCTAACACACTAGTGTTGACTAAAACGGCAGCAAAGAAACACTTTGGAGAGTCAAATGCTATTGGTCAAAATTTGTTACTAAACAATACAGATACCTATACGGTTACCGGAGTTATTGATGACCTACCAAAAAATTCCATGTTGCGTAATTTTAGTGTTTTTATGGCAATGACTGGGTATGCCGATTCAAAAACAAACAATTGGGGAAGCAATAATTATTTTACATTCATTAAACTAATTCCTACTGCAAACATTGGAGATCTCCAAACTCCCTTACAAGGCATGTTAGAAAAGTATATGCTGCCATGGGCACAACAGTATTTTCCGGGTATGACCGCAGAATCGTTTGCCGCATCAGGCAATTATATAAACTACCACACCATGCCCTTAACGGATATTCATTTGTATTCTAATAAAAATACCGAGCTAAGTGTCAATAATAGTATTCAAAATGTATATATCCTCTCGTTTATTGCACTATTCCTTATTGTATTAGCTTCGGTNNAGAGCAAAAGAAGTTGGAATCCGTAAAACCTTGGGTTCTAATAAATTGGAATTGGTACGCCAATTTTTAACCGAATCGGGACTTATTTCATTTATTTCACTTTTATTAGCGATATTAATTGCCTTGATGGCTCTTCCATTTTTTAATGATCTTTCTGGAAAGTCACTTTCCATACCGTTTTTAAATCCGATTTTCTGGATTATTTTGTTAGCAACAACCCTATTGCTAGGACTTTTTTCAGGAAGTTATCCTGCCTTTTTTATGTCTCGTTTTATGCCTGCTAGTGTACTCAAAGGAAGTGGACAAAGTAATGTGGGTGGTACTACCATCCGTAATGCCTTAGTCGTTTTTCAATTCACCATTTCCGTCTTTTTAATTATTAGCACTTTGGTTGTTTTTCAACAATTGAATTTCATTCAAAGTAAAGATCTTGGTTTTACCAAAGATCAAATCCTTCTCATCAATGATACCTACGCCGCAGGAAATCAAATAAATGCTTTTAAAGAAGAAGTGCAGCAATTAGGACAAGTAAAAAGAGCAACCTTAACCGGATTTTTTCCCACCCCATCCTGGCGTGGTAGCAGTTCTTTTTTTAAGGAGGGCGCAAGAGAACAAGAAAAAGCCATTCAAATGCAGAATTGGTATGTTGACCAAGATTATATTTCAACCTTAAATATGAAATTAATTGCAGGTCGTAATTTTGACAAACAATTTAATGCCGATTCTACATCGGTTATCATAAACGAGGCTACTTTGTCTGTTTTGAATATGCAACCAAATGAAGCTTTAGGAGTACGAATTTCACAGGACATAGACTTAGAAAAACCGGTTTTTTATACCATCATTGGTGTGGTTAAAAATTTTAATTATGAATCGTTACGAGAAAATATTGGGGCATTAGGACTATTTCTTGGCAAATCGACCGACCGACTGGCAATAAAATTAAAGGCAGGTGATTTTTCAAATACCATTAAAGGTATTGAAGAGGTATGGCATAAAATGGCTCCTGGCCAGCCCTTTAGTTATCAATTCATGGATGAATCCTTTAATTCAATTTATAAAGCAGAACAGCGTTTGGGTCGAATTTTTATGGTCTTTACAATACTTTCTATTCTCATTGCCTGCCTTGGATTATTTGGCTTAGCTGCTTTTAATGCACAAAAACGCACCAAAGAAATAGGGGTAAGAAAAGTATTGGGTGCCAGTGTTGGGCAGATCACTTATGGGCTTACAACCGATTTTCTAAAACTGGTAGGTGTTGCCATTATGATTTCATTGCCTTTCGGTTGGTATATCATGAATAAATGGCTGGAAGATTTTTCTTATCGAATTAGCATAGGATGGTGGGTTTTACTATTAGCGGCTTTATTAGCTATTGGAATTGCAATAGTAACGGTGAGTTATCAAGCTATTAAAGCAGCTCGTGCGAACCCAGTTAAAAGTTTACGAACTGAATAGGCTTCCTCTAAACTCCTAAAAAGAGGAAGAAATTGGAACCGAATAAATATTGAAAACTAACGAAATGGTTGAATTGAAAGAGCTCCTCCCTTTGGATGAAGGGAGGTGGATTTCAGCAAAGCTGAAAGGCGGAGGGATTGAGGGAAATCAAAAACAACAGGACAAGTAATAAAAAAGAATATCATGTTTAAAAATCACTTAAAAATAGCTTGGCGAAACTTGAAAAGAAACCCTCTATTATCATTGATTAATATTCTAGGTCTATCTACTGGAATGGCCAGTGCCTTTCTAATTTATTTTTGGGTCTCCGATGAAATTATGGTAGACAAGTTTCATGTCAATGAACCGAATCTTTATCAAGTAATGATGAAGAGTGAAGAAAACGGTATGATAAGAACGCTTGACGGAACACAGGGGCCGCTTTCGGAGGCAATGGAGAAAGACCTGCCGGAAGTGGAGCATGCCATAACAGTTATGGATCTAGAAAAAGAAGGGATGGGTATTACCTTTAAAAGTGAAGAGAATTTGTTTAAAGCAGGAGGACTTTTTGCCAGTAAAACTTTTTTTGATGCGTTCACTTTTCCCTTGGTGCGTGGTACGGCCTCGCAAGTATTGAAGGACAAGGATGCAGTTGTTATTTCAGAGAGTTTTGCGGTAAAGCTGTTTGGGTCTGTCGAGAACGCGATGAACCGGAAAATGGATTATAATGTGTTTGGAAATGAACAATCGGCTAAAATAACCGGAGTTTTCAAAAATGTGCCTAGCAATTCAACTTTGCAATTCAATTTTGTAGCGACCAAGCAAAAGCTACTTGAAGATATGTGGACGAATGGTCAAGTTTGGACCAATACAGGACCAAGTACGTATGTATTGCTTAAGCCAAATGTTGATATTGCTGCATTCAATTCAAAAATCGAAAGATTTATAGATAAATATGATGAATTCAACACTTTCAGTCTTTTTACCAGAAAATTTTCTGATGCTTATCTAAAAGGGAACTATGAAAACGGAGTGCAAAGCGGGGGAAGGATTACTTATGCAAAACTATTTTCGTTTGTTGCATTACTCGTTTTGCTTATCGCGTGCATCAATTTCATGAACCTTTCTACCGCAAGGGTCTCACGTAGGTTTAAGGAAATAGGGATTAAAAAAACCGTTGGTAGTACCAAAAGAAATTTGATTATTCAATTTCTCACAGAATCCATTTTTATAACGTTTATTTCATTATTATTGGCTATCGTAATGGTCATGCTCCTCATACCTGTTTTTAATTATATTACAGGAAAAGAGTTCGGTATACATCTAATCTTTCAACATTTATCGATACTGCTTTTGGCCACGCTATTAACCGGATTTATATCGGGGAGTTACCCTGCATTTTATCTCTCTAGCTTTAGCCCCCTTGCAACTTTAAAAGGCAAACTTCAAAGCAAAGGATCGGAATTGTTTGCCCGCAAGGGGTTAGTGGTGTTCCAATTCATGGCTTCTTTGGTATTGATCATCTCGGTATTGATCATTAATGACCAAGTCGATTTTGCCCTTACTAAACCAATAGGTTATCAGAAGAAAAATATGATTCATTTTGACCTTGAATGGAAGGCTTACGAAAATGCACCATTATTGTTCGATGAGATTGAAAAAATTGATGGTGTGGAAAGTGCAGGTGGAATAAGTGAATCTCTTATAAGGGAAGACGGCGGCTCTTCTACTTATGGATTAGAATGGCCTGGGAAAGCGGAAAACTTGGAGATTGATTTTGTACTTCGCCGTGTAGATGAAAGTTTAATCCGGACATTGAATATAGAAATGGTAGAAGGAGATGCATTTACACAAGAACTTGGATCTCCCGAATCTTATCTCGTACTTAATGAAGAGGCCATAAACCTAATGGGATTAACGGATCCAATAGGAAAAAAAATACAACTATGGGGAGAGGATAAAACCATTTTAGGGGTCATGAAAAATTTTCATACTGCCTCTGTGATGCAGCCCATTTCCCCTGTGGTATTTAGGTATGCTCCCAAAAATCTTGATCTGGCAATGGTTAGAATACAACGTGGTACAGAAGTAAAGACCGTTGAACGAATTAAGCAGGTTTATACCGACTATAACCCAGGCTTTAATTTTAACTTCGCTTTTCAAGATCAATCTGTTAATGCACAATATCTTAACGAACAGCGTATTTTAAGCCTCTCTAGGTATTTCGCCTTCTTAGCGATTTTTATCTCATGTTTGGGGTTATTTGGTCTTGCGGCATTTAATACGGAGCTGAGAACAAAAGAAATAGGTATTCGTAAAGTATTAGGCTCTTCTTCGTTGGAAATACTAAAATTATTATCCTCTGATTTTATGAAATTGATTGTATTGTCCATTGCATTGGCAATACCCATAGCATGGTATGCAATGAACGATTGGTTATTGCAATTTGCTTACAAAATTACTATTGGCTGGTGGGTCTTTGCTGTGTCAGGGATTCTGGCCATAGTGATAGCGATGATTACTATTAGCTTTCAAGCTATTAAAGCAGCTCGTGCTAATCCAGTAAAAAGCTTACGAACTGAATAATAATAAAGACCTCAAAGGTTTTGAAAACCTATGAGGTCTCAAAAAACAAATAACAATGTTAAAAAATTATTTAAAAATAGCTTGGCGGAATCTATGGAAGAGCAAGGGGTATAGTTTTCTCAATATTTTCGGATTGGCCATAGGCATTACTTGTGCAAGTTTGATATTGTTATGGGTTGAAGATGAAGTGAATTTTGACAGTGTTTTTTCTAAACAAGATCTTATTTATTATGTGCCTACAAATCAAACCTACGAGGGAGAATGGCGTACATTCTATTCAACTCCAATGCTCTTGGCTAAAGACTTAAAAGAAGAAATACCTCAAATCGTCAGGGCAGTAGCAACATCCTCAGAAAACTTTCTCTTTACTGAGGGCGAAAATGGAATCAATAGGCAAGGAAGGTATGCCAATGCCGATTTTTTTGAAATTTTCAGTCTTCAATTTCTCGAAGGAAATTCCAAAACAGCCTTTAATAGACCTGATGCCATAGTGCTAACCAAAAAAACAGCAACAGATTTATTCGGTAAAGACACTCCAGTTTTGAATAAGGCTCTGAGAGTAAACAATGCAGATAATTATGTTATTACAGGCGTTGTACAAGACCTACCCGAAAACGTAAGTTTTGACTTTGAGTGGTTGGCACCTTTTGAACGCTATTCGGCAGGTGTAGAATGGATGCAAGAATACGGCAGTAATTTTACCGACACGTTTGTGGAACTGGCTCCAGGTGCATATTTTAAGGAAGTTGATGACAAAGTGCGGAAAATGCTTCCCAGAATTACTGAAAATCCTGGCACCTTTGCTTTTCTGCATACCATAAAAGACTGGCATCTGAGATCCAACTTTGAAGGCGGAAAAAAGGTAGGTGGTCAAATTATTTATGTGCGGTTGTTTTCCCTCATTGCCATCGTCATTCTGCTTATTGCATGTATCAACTTTATGAACCTTTCCACTGCAAGAAGTGAAAAAAGAGCTAAGGAAGTCGGGGTGCGAAAAGTATTGGGTTCTGATAAAAAAAGTTTGATTTCACAGTTCATGGCGGAGGCATTGATTACAGCAACCTTGGCAGCAATAGTAAGTATCCTCTTGTTGATTCTCTTGTTGCCTCAGTTCAATATCCTTATAGAAAAGCAATTGGAACTTCAATTTTTTGATGCCACTCATTTGCTTACCTTAGTTGGGATCACGTTGACCTGTGGTCTTCTCGCCGGATGGTATCCTGCGTTTTACCTTTCCTCCTTTAAACCTGTTGAGGTACTCAAGGGTGTACGAGCTAAACATGGCACTGCTACTTTTATACGAAAAGGGCTTGTTGTTACCCAATTCACGGTTTCCATAGTATTTATCATCAGCACCATTATCGTGTACCAACAGGTACAACATGTTAAAAGCCGTGACCTAGGGTATGAGAAAGAAAATCTTATTAAAATACCTGTAAATGGTGATATGATCAAAAATTTCATCCCAATAAAACAGGATATGATTGCTTCGGGCTTAATTGAAAACGTGGCCTTGAATAATTCTGAAGTCCTCTCAGGAGGTAATAATGGCTCTGGTCTACAATGGCAAGGTGGCACCAATACCGAAGATGTGCTTATCTCATTTAGATTTGTCAGTTCCAATTTTTTGGAAACAGCAGGGATCGAAATATTGGAAGGAAGGGGTTTTAGTAACAACGCTGCAAAAGACAGTACCAATACAATTATTACCGAGTCTTTTGCCAAATTAATGGGACAAGGAAGTGCCGTTGGCAAGACCATAACACGAGGTAATGTGTACACCATCATTGGCGTAGTCAAGGACTTTCTTTATGGAGATATGTATGGTACCAGCGACCCCGTAATGTTTTTCAATCATAACGATTATGCACGATATATGTATGTGAAAATGAAGTCTAAAAACGGATTTGACAAAACGCTAGCAGCCATGGAGAATGTAATGAAAACGCATAATCCAGTATTTCCATTTGAATATGAATTTGTTGATGATGCCTTTAATGCACGGTTTAAAAGTGAAAAATTGATTGGCAGTCTTTCGCGGATTTTCGCATTACTAGCCATAATTATTTCCTGTTTGGGGCTATTTGGACTTTCGTCATATACTGCTGAACAGCGTCGTAAGGAAATTGGTGTACGAAAGGTTTTGGGATCCAGTGTTTCAAATATTGTGCGATTACTGTCAAAAGATTTTATGAGTTTGGTACTTGTCGCCATTGTGCTAGCGGTTCCATTCTCTTGGTGGGCAATGCAACGCTGGTTGGAAGGTTTTGCCTATCACATTGAGATTAATTGGTTAATTTTTGCTGTTGCGAGTCTTATAGCTGTTTGTATTGCATTATTGACGGTAAGCTTTCAGGCTATCAAAGCCGCGATTGCAAGCCCTGTTAAAAGTTTACGGACGGAATAATAATAAAGACCTCAAAGGTTTTGAAAACCTATGAGGTCTCAAAAACGAATATCATGTTTAAAAATCACTTAAAAATAGCTTGGCGGAGTATCACAAAAGACAAGTTCTTTACTTTTATTAAAGTTGGAGGGTTTGCCATTGGTATAGCGGCATGCTTATTAATTGCCTTGTTTATTAGAGATGAATTGAGTTATGACAGACACTATAAAAATACAGATAGAATATATAGGGTTGTATTGCAAGGAATGATGGATGGAGAGCTTAGGAAAAGTGTTCATTTTCAATTACCATTTGCTGATGCTTTGGCGTCTGATTTTCCAGAAATTCTAAAAGCTGGAAAGGTAAATACAAGTGAACTTTTTGGTGCAGGTAAAAGAGGAATGCGATTAGCAGATGAAACCCAAAATAATTTTGAAGAAGGTTTTGTTTTTGCAAATCAACAATTATTCGAAATTTTAGAGATTCCTCTTGAACAAGGAAATGCAAAGAACGCTCTTATTCAACCTCAAAGCCTTGTTATTTCACAGAACAAAGCAACTAAATACTTTCCCAATGGAAATGCCGTAGGTCAAACAATTGTTTTTGATAATAATTCATCCAAACCGTATACCATTACGGGCGTTATGAAGGATTTTCCAAAAAATTCCCATTTGAATTTTGATTTTATAATGCCAATAGAAGATACAAACATGAGTTGGACGAATCAAAATTATTTTACATATGTTCTGGTAGATGAGAATGCAAATATTCAAGAATTGGAGAAAAAAATGTTTTCAATTATGGAGACTTATGTTATCCCTGCCCAATTAAAAAGAGGTAGAGATGAGAATTTTATAGAGGTTCTAAAAACAATTGAATATAAACTACAGCCTGTCAGTGATATTCATCTTAAATCGGACCTTAAAATGGGTGATGGCTTAAAGCATGGAGATATCAGATTTGTATGGTTATTTGCAGCCATAGCCGGATTTATATTGTTATTGGCCTGTATAAATTTTATTAATTTATCAACTGCAAAATCAGCTAACCGAGCTAAAGAAGTGGGCCTAAGAAAAACTATAGGTGCTTTTAAAAGTAATCTGATTGCACAATTTATAACAGAGTCTGTATTGTTCAGTATCTTCTCTTTTATCCTTGGAACGATCCTAGCATGGTTATTACTCCCTACTTTTAATGCTATTGCTGCTAAAGCAATTTTAATGCCTTGGACTTCTTGGTGGTTTTTACCTATAATTTTAGTCTCCGCTTTGTGTATTGGAATCTTAGCCGGATTATACCCAGCATTTTATCTGTCTTCTTTTAGGCCTATAAATGTATTAAAAGGGAGCCTGAGTACTGGTAGTAAAAGTGGTAGGTTAAGAAGTGGATTGGTAGTTTTTCAGTTCACCACGTCGGTGATTTTGATTATAGGAACGCTTATTATTTATAAGCAAATGAATTATATATTAAAAAAGGAATTGGGTTATGATAAAGAACAAGTTGTAATTATTGAAGGAGCACATATTTTAGGTGAAAAAGCACAAAATTTTAAAGATCAATTATTGCAATTACCTAAAGTACAACAAGTAACGAAAGGTGATTATTTACCTATAGAAGGTACCAAGCGAAATGGTAATACGTTTAAAAAAGTTGGTGAAGGAAATGAGGAAAGAGGCATTCCCGGTCAAATTTGGAGAGTAGATTATGATTATATCAAAACCTTGGGAATTCATTTAACTAAAGGTCGTGATTTTTCCAAATCGTTTGCCTCAGATTCAATAAGTTCTATTATTATCAATGAAAAAATGGCGAGTAGGCTAGCATTTTCGAATCCTTTGGGAAAACAAATTGATAATGGCCAAAACTGGACTATTGTTGGTGTTATTGAGGATTTTCATTTTAAATCATTAAAAGAAGACATCACTCCTTTGGCCTTGGTTATAGGCAATGATATAGGTGCGATTTCGGTTAAGTTAAATCCAGAGAATATAAAAGAGACAATAGCATCTATTGCCACAATTTGGGATCATAATGTGCCTAATCAAACTTTTAGCTACACATTTTTAGATCAAAAATTCACCCATATGCATGATGGGGTTCAGCGAATGGGTAAAATTTTTAGCAGCTTTGCATTATTTGCGATATTGGTGGCATGTTTAGGATTGTTTGCACTTTCTGCCTTTATGGTTGAACAACGAAAAAAAGAAATTAGTATTCGTTTGGTTTTGGGTGCTCCCTTTAAAAGTATTTATAAATTACTAACGCTAGATTTTTTAAAGTTAATTCTAATTTCAATAATTATAGCCGTTCCAATTGGATGGTATATAATGAGTAGATGGTTAGAAGATTTTGCCTACCGGATTGATATTGGTTTGGAAATATTTTTGTTAGCAAGTGTAATTGCTCTACTTATTGCTGTTGTTACAATAAGTTATCAATCTGTTGGTGCAGCATTGATAAAACCATTAAAAAGTTTAAGAACAGAATAAAGCAAAACATGAATTAAATTCTAAAAATAAATGATAGAGATAAAAACATATCTACGCCACCTTTTAAAGAATAAACTGTATACCGTAGTAACGATACTGGGTTTTGTTATATCACTGACCTTTATTTTATTGTTAAGTGTCTACATCCAAAATGAACTGAAAGTTGATGATTTTCATGTAAATAAGGAACGAATATACCGTCTGGAGAACGAAAGTGTCGACTTTTCGCCACCGATAGCACCAGAGCTTAAAAATAGTATTCCTGAAATCGAAGATTTCACCAGAACTTTAGAGGGTGATGGAAGGATTATGGTATCCGGTGGACAAAAGTTAAAAATTGATTATTTAGGAGTCGATGCTTCTTTTTTCAATATTTTTTCATTCCCGTTATTAAAGGGCATACCGGAAGAAGTCCTGCAAACAGCAAACAGTATCGTGCTGTCAAAATCGATGGCTATAAAATTGTTCGGTTCTGGTGATGCAATAGGCAAGACGGTTTTCATAAATACGACCAATAAATTTATGGTTACCGGTATTATGGAAGACTTTCCTAGTAACACGCACTTTGTAGAACAGGATGCTCTGGTCAATATGAAAGCCTTTAAGGATTTGTGGGGTCTCCAAAAGAGTCTATTAGAAGAATATGGTTTTGCTTCCATAAGCATTTATTTTTTGGCAAAGGCAAATTCAAACCTACCTGCTAAGGCTCCTGAAATACTATCAAAGTTTAAAAAAGATTATTGGTTGTATAAGGAAGGGTGGGCCAGTATTGTGGAATTTACGCCGTTAAAAGAACTTTACTTTAGCTCAAAGACAGGAAATGGTACCCAAAGCAATAGTAAGACCTTAATAGTCATTTTATCCATTATCGTGTTGCTTATATTATTCCTGGCAATTGGCAATTACGTAAATCTTACAATTGCCCAAGCAACTTTTAGGGGAAAAGAAGTGGCTATTAAAAAACTAGTGGGTAGTTCTAAAAAACAATTATATTTTCAGTTTATCAGAGAATCTGTTTGGCTATGTTTGACCGCTGTTCTGTTAGCATTGGTTTTGTCTAAATTGACAGAGCCAATTTTTGATAAGTTATTGAATACACAATTGAATTTGAATGACAAAATAAGTTTCGCAAACTTAGTGGTCTGCATAGTGATATTGGCTTTAATAGGGGTGCTTTCAGGTATTTTACCTGCTATCAAAATTGCAAGCTTCAAACCCATTGAAGTGGTTAAAGGTACATTTAGAACAAAAGCTAAAAGTGTTTATGGAAAGGTTTTTATTACCTTTCAATATACAGTTGCCATTGCCCTTTTAGCCTGTAGTTGGATTATTTTAAAACAGACAGATTTTTTGCGTAATAAAGATCTCGGTTTTCAAAAGAACAATATTGTCTATTTGGAATATTTGAGTGGGACAGATAAAAAAAATACAATAAAAAATGCACTTCTGAAGATTCCTTTTGTTCAAGATGTATCTCTTACTTGGCAAAGCCCTTTAACTGGAGGCAGTAATCAAACCTTTGATTATAATGGGAAGTCCGTTAGTTTTCAAGAATTTGCAGTAGATTCTTCCTTTTTTAATGTTTTTGATATAAAAATGAAATCAACAGAAGTAGCTTATTCAGATAAAGGTGTTTATCTCAATGAGACTGCCATTAAAGAATTAGGCCTCACTAATAATCCTGTTTCCTTTAAAATGGAAGATGAAGAAATTCCTATTTTAGGTGTTGTTAAAGATTTTAATTTCAAAGAACTCCGAAATAAAATAGGTCCATTGATGATTAAACAACAACAGGCAAATTCATATGCTGAATATGTATTTCTCAAAATTAGCGGAGCTAATACATTAGGAACAGTAAATAAAATAAAAACCACCTATAGTGACTTAGTAGGCAATGCTGAATTTGAACTTAGGTTTGTTGATGACACCATCAATCAATGGTATGAAAAAGATGAACGTACCGGAAAAATCATTGGTTCCTTTACACTTTTGTCGTTCATCATTTCAGCAATGGGTATTTTAGCAATGTCTACTTTTTATATGCAACAACGTAAAAAAGAAATCGGTATCAGAAAAGTAAATGGAGCTACTATTGGTCAAATCTTATCATTACTAAACAAGGACTTTGTAAAATGGGTCGGATTGGCATTTATTATTGCAATTCCTATCTCATGGTATGCTATGGATAAATGGTTAGAAAGTTTTGCCTATAAAACAACCGTAAGTTGGTGGATTTTTGCCTTAGCTGGAATTACGGCTCTAATTATTGCATTACTAACAGTAAGTTGGCAGAGTTTTAGGGCAGCGGTTGCGAATCCTGTTGAGGCATTGAAGGATGAATAAATTTTAATTAAAAACAGATCTCTCGTTTCTCGAGATGATAATAAAAATAAAAAATGATAACTATGCTATTACAATTAAACAACATTTTTAAATGGGTAAATTCAGGAGGACAACGTATCTTTTTATTAAAAGATCTAAGTCTTAAGGTAGAAGAAGGAGAATTTATCTCAGTTATGGGCCCCTCAGGCTCGGGTAAATCAACCTTGCTTAATGTTATAGGTATGTTAGATAATTTTGATGAAGGTGAATATGATTTTCTTCACGAATCGGTTCATACACTTAAGGAAAAACACCTTGCTACGTTATATAAACAATATATCGGATTTGTATTTCAGGCCTATCATTTAATTGATGAACTTACAGTCTACGAAAATTTAGAAATGCCATTACTTTATAAAAAAATAAGCGGTTCTGAACGGAAAGCTCTAGTTGCGGATATGCTAGACCGATTTAATATTGTAGGTAAACAAAAATTGTTTCCTACACAGTTAAGTGGTGGTCAACAGCAATTGGTAGGTGTAGCAAGAGCGTTGATAACAAGTCCAAAATTAATATTGGCAGATGAACCCACCGGTAATCTAAACTCTAAACAGGGGGAAGAAATTATGGAAATTTTTAAGCAATTAAATGATGAAGGGGTAACCATTATTCAGGCTACACATTCTGAAAAAAATGCAGCATACGGTTCTCGTATCATCAATTTACTAGATGGTAGAATGGTTTGATTTTAGAATTCAGGTTATAGACATCAAGTAGTTTCTCGTTCAATTAATTTTGTCTTAATGACTTTGGTTTTAAATTCAGGTTTTGATGTGTCACTTAGCCTGTCAATAAGGGTTTTGGCGGCTTTTTTTCCAATTTCGAGGGCGTTTTGATCAATTGTTGTTAGTTTTGGATAAGTTAATCGTGAGATTTTATCATCAGAAAATCCTATGACAGCAATATCCTTCGGTATTTTATATCCTTTTAGATGTGCTATTTTTAAAGCTGTTGCTGCAGACACATTATTGGTAGTTAGAATACCATCAAGATCTTTGTGATTTTCAAATAAAGCTGTAATCAACTCATCATATTTGGTTTTATCATCAATGGTTATAATAATATCTTTATTTTTATAAGTTGTCTGATTTTTTAAAGCTTTTTTATAGCCATTGGTTCTTTGCTTGCCAATATTTAAATCTTTAAGTGTACTGATAAAGGCAATTTTTTTACGCCCTTGTTTAAGTAAAAAATCAGTGGCATTAAAAGCAGCTTCACAATCATTGATAATAACTTTGTCGCAATCAACTTTATCCGTAAACCTGTCAAACATCACAATGGGATAGCCCTGATTAATAATATTTTTAAAATGACTACTATTTTGTTTGAGTTGTGTTTCTCTGGCAATGGAAAGAATAAAACCATCTACACTTCCATCACTCAGTAACTCTAAGCTTTGCAACTCTTTTTCATATTTATTATTAGACAAACAAATGATAATTTGATACCCTCTTTTATTGGCTTCTCCTTCTATACCTAATAGCACTTTAGAAAAAAAATAATTTAGAATATTGGGTATAATAACACCTATGGTTTTGGTTTGACTGCTTTTCAAACTCAACGCCATTCTATTGGGTCTGTAATTGTGCTTTTTTGCCAAAGCCTTAACTCTAGCTATGGTTTTTTCATTTATTTCATAACTATTTTTTAAAGCCTTAGAAACGGTAGAAATAGATAGGTTTAGTTCTTTAGCTAATTGCTTTAAAGTTGTTGGGTTATTCATACATAGAATTAGAATATATTATTTTATCCAAAAGTAATAAAATACAAACGTTTAAGCACAACTACAAAGAAAATAAATCAGGTTTTAAATGTAACTACTGGTCTCAATGCATGATTTGCCAAATCTTTACTAATACTCTCATTGAATAATTGCGATAGGCCACTTCTGCCATGAGTATTAATTGCAATAGCGTCTGCATTTATTTCTCTACCATAATTTAAAATACCTTCTTCAATAGTTTTATCATTATAAGTATTTAAAGTGTAGTTTTTTATTTCAAAATCGGTAATAAAATTTTCAAGTTTTTTGGTAGAATCCCTTGAGGTTTCAAAATTGCGAATAGTATTAATATATAATAAATGTACTCTGGCATTAAATATCTTAGCAAAATTAATAACACTCTGAAAGGATTTTTTTGCATCCTTGCCAAAGTCAGAAGCAAAAATCATATTTTTAATATCGAACTCCTCTACGTCTTGCTTAATTACTAAAACAGGTATTTCAGAACGTCTAACCACCTTTTCTGTATTTGAACCCACAAGCATTTCTTTTAGTCCGGTAGCACCTTGAGATCCCATTACAATTAAATCAACATTGTTTTTTTTACTCTCATCAATTACACCTTCAAAAGCTTTTTTAAACAGTACTGAGTCTGAAATTTTTAGACCCTCAAAAAAAGGTAATGTTTTAAACACCTTTAATTTTTTTTGAATAATTTTCATAAAAAAAATGGTTTGTCCACCACCTCTTAAATTGGTGGAAACAAGTGGGTCTATTGATGCAGAGGGAATGTCTAACATGTGTAGTAAAATAATTTCACTCTTGGTTTTTTTAGCGATTGAAGCAGCAACTTTGCAAGCTCTTTTTGCTTCATCGGAAAAATCTATAGGGACTAGTATTTTATTCATAGCTCTAAATTAAACAAAATATTCCAATAAAAAAGGTTCTTTTTTTTTAAAAGAACCTTTACAACCTGAGTTCGATTATTCTTTAGGATTCAGACCGTCTATAAATGGTAAATTTCAACTAAAAATGATGAAGTAATAGCATGCTATATGGGTTCATATTTAGGAAAAAAATCGCTGATTAGAGGTGGAATTACAAATATCTTTTCCATAAAATCCAATATACTGCGTTGTCATCATTTGATATAGCGAGCTATATCTGCATGATAACGCCTTGTCTATTAAATTTTATGAAAATCTGAACCTCCAAATAATAATCGAACTCAGGTTTTACAATAAATTTTATGAGAAAATCTTAAATTTTAAAAGTTATAATAGGTCTCAATGCATGATTTGCTAACTCTCTACTTATACTTTCATTAAATAATTGAGATAATCCGCTTCTGCCATGTGTATTAATTGCAATAGCATCTGCATTCATTTCTCTACCAAAATTTAAAATACCTTCTTCAATGGTTTTGTCATTGTATGTATTTAAAGTATAATTTTTTATATCAAAACCAGAAACAAAACTTTCAAGTTTTAAAGTTGAAGTCTTTGTAGGTTCAAAATTGTGTATTGTATTGATATATAACAAATGAACTCTGGCTTTAAAAATATTGGCAAAATTAATCACATTTTGAAAAGTTTTCTTAGCATCTTTACCAAATTCGGAAGCAAAAATCAAATGTTTAATTTCTAAATTTTCAATATTTTTTTTAATAACCATTACAGGTATGTCAGAATGTCTAACTACTTTTTCAGTATTTGAACCCACTAGCATTTCTTTTAGCCCGGTAGCACCTTGAGAACCCATTACAATTAAATCTACATTGTTTTTCTTACTTTCTGCAATTACACCATCAAAAGTTTTATGAAATTTTACAGATTCTGTAACTTTTAGTCCTTCAAAAAAAGGCAAGGATTTATATTTTTGGAATTTTTTATGAATAGTTTTTAGAAAAAATATGGCTTGACCTCCACCTTTTAAATTGTTTGAGTCTAGAGGATCAATCGCTTCTGTAGGGATATCTAGCATATGTAATAATATAATCTCGCTATTTGTTTTTTTTGCAACTGCCGCTGCTGCTTTACAAGCATATTTTGCCTCTTTTGAAAAATCGATTGGCACTAATATTTTTTTCATGGTTTGGAGTTTTTTAAGATTTAACATCATAAAGATATCTATTATAACGATAAAAATCAATGATTCTTGTCATTCTAAAATATAGTTTATATATTTGCAGACGAAAATCAAGGTATTTAAGAAATGAAGGGGACGGAAAGTCTCCTTTTTTTATACAAAAAAAGTGAGAAGTATTGTCGAAAAGTTAGTTGAGGAAGCTGTTCAAGAAAATCCAAAATTATTTTTAATTGATTTAAAAATATCATCAGACAATACAATTATTGTTATTGTTGATGGAGATCAGGGAGTTTCAATAAAGGAATGCATGAGAATTAGTAGACATGTTGAACATAATTTAGACAGAGAAACTACAGATTTTTCTTTAGAAGTTACCTCTCCGGGTCTCACAGAACCTCTAGTAAATAAAAGGCAATATATTAAAAATATAGGACGAAATATAGTCGTGAAAACTGAAACCGAAAAGTTTGATGGCGAATTGGTAAAAGTTGATGATAATGATATTACCTTAAAGTGGAAAGTAAGGGAGCCTAAACCAGTAGGTAAAGGAAAAGTAACTATTGTTAAAACGGCAGTTTTACCTTATGAAAATATAAAACAAACAAAAGTGAAATTAAAATTTTAATTGAAGAAGAATGGAAAACATCGCGTTAATAGAATCTTTTTCTGAGTTTAAAGACGATAAAAGTATTGATAGAGTAACGCTTATGGCGATACTAGAAGATGTATTTAGAGCCGCATTGAAAAGAAAATATGGTTCTGATGATAATTTTGATATAATTATAAATCCTGATAAAGGTGATTTAGAAATTTGGAGAAATAGAATTGTAGTAAATGATGGAGAAGTTGAAGATCCTAATGCAGAAATTTCTCTAACTGAAGCTAGGAAAATTGAACCTGATTTTGAAGTAGAAGAAGATGTATCTGAAGAAGTGAAATTAGAAGATTTAGGTAGAAGAGCTATTTTAGCCTTACGTCAAAACTTAATATCTAAAATTCATGAGCATGATAATACTAATATATTTAAGCAATTTAAAGAATTAGAAGGTGAAATTTATAGTGCAGAAGTTCACCATATAAGACATAATGCTATAATTTTATTGGATGATGACGGTAATGAAATTGTATTGCCTAAAAGTGAACAAATAAGATCTGATTATTTTAGAAAAGGAGAATCTGTAAGAGGGATTATCAAATTGGTTGAATTACGTGGAAATAAACCAACAATTATAATGTCTAGAACGGCACCTGAATTTTTGGTTAAATTATTTGAACAAGAAATTCCAGAAGTTTTTGATGGGCTAATAACCATTGAAAGAGTAGCTAGAATACCAGGAGAGAAAGCTAAAGTTGCAGTTGATTCTTATGATGATAGAATTGATCCGGTTGGAGCTTGTGTAGGTATGAAAGGGTCTCGTATTCACGGAATTGTGAGAGAATTAGGAAATGAGAACATAGATGTGATCAATTATACTAAAAATGATCAAATTTTTATTGCTAGAGCGTTAAGTCCGGCAAAAGTAACTTCTATGGAAATTAAAGAAGCTGTTGAAGGAGAAAAACCTAGAGTTGATGTATTTTTAAAACCAGATCAGGTTTCAAAAGCTATCGGAAAAGGTGGAGTCAATATAAGGTTGGCTAGTCAATTGACAGGTTATGAGCTAGATGTACAACGAGAAGGTATTGCTGATGAAGATGTAGAATTAACTGAGTTTTCTGATGAAATAGAAGCTTGGGTAATTGCTGAATTTAAAAATATTGGTTTAGATACAGCAAGAAGTGTATTGGATTTAGATGTAAATGATTTAGTAAAAAGAACCGATTTAGAAGAAGAAACTATTTTGGATGTACAACGTATATTAAAAGAAGAATTTGAAGACTAATAATCTTCAATATTAAAGTAGAAAACATAATAATTGTATGGCTGATACCAAAACATTGAGGCTTAATAAGGTTTTAAGGGAATTAAATATTTCTTTAGATAGAGCTGTAGAACATCTTTCAAACAAAGGATTTGAAATTGATGCTAGACCTACAACTAAAATATCTAATGAAGTATATAATGTGCTTTTAGACGAATTTCAAACTGATAAAAGCAAAAGAGTTGCATCTAAGGAGGTAAGTGAGGAAAAACGAAAAGAAAAAGAAGCTTTACGTATAGCACAGGAAGAGGAACATGAGAAGAAACGTTTGGAAGAAGAGGCTAAAAAGGAAATTTTTAAAACCGAATCTGAAAAATTATCAGGTATAAAAAAGATTGGTAAAATTGATCTTGGAGCAAAAGAAGAAAAGAAAGAAGAGAAGGCTCCCGAGGTTGAAGCTAAAACTCAGGAAGAACCAACAGTTATAAAAAAGGACGTTGCTGAGGAGAAAAAAGAGGAAGTCGTTGTTGAAAAAGTGGCACCTGTTATTGTAGAGGAAAAAGAAAAAACAGAAGATGTACCTTCTGAGCCCAAAATTATAACTACTAAATATCAGAAATTATCTGGACCTAAACAGGTTGGTGAGAAAATTGATTTAAAACAATTTGAAAAACCTAAGAAAAAATCTGTTGTTAAAACGGATAAACCTGTAGATAAAAAGCAAGCAGTTCATACCAATAAAAGAAAAAGAAAACGTATAAATACAGCTACTGGAGGTCCTGGTACAGGAGCCAACCAAAGAGGTGCATTTAAACCAAGAGGAGCGGCTAATGCTGGTAAAGGCAGAAAAAGTTTAGTTAAAGAAGAGCCTTCAGAAGAAGATGTACAAAAACAAATAAGAGAAACCTTAGAAAAATTACAAGGTAAATCTAAAAAAGGAAAAGGTGCTAAATACCGTAGAGAAAAACGAGATATTCATCGTCAACAAACAGAAGCTGACTTAGAACAACAAGAAGCAGACAGTAAAGTATTAAAAGCTACAGAATTTGTAACGGCTAGTGAATTGGCAACCATGATGAATGTTTCAGTTACTGAAATTATTTCAGCCTGTATGTCTTTAGGTATGATGGTAACTATGAATCAACGTTTAGATGCTGAGACACTTACTATAGTAGCCGAAGAATTTGGCTTTGAGGTTGAATTTGTGAGTGCTGAGGTTGAAGAAGCGGTAGAGGAAATAGAAGATAAACCTGAAGATTTAGTACCAAGAGCACCAATAGTTACAGTAATGGGTCACGTAGATCATGGTAAAACATCGCTACTAGATTATATAAGAAAAGCAAATGTTATTGGCGGTGAATCAGGAGGTATTACACAGCACATAGGTGCATATGGTGTGACCTTACCTGATGGTCAAAAAATATCCTTCTTAGATACTCCGGGTCACGAAGCTTTTACAGCCATGCGTGCTCGTGGTGCTCAAGTTACAGATATTGTTATTATCGTGATTGCGGCAGATGATTCTATAATGCCACAAACTAAAGAAGCAATCAGTCACGCCCAAGCAGCGGGGGTGCCTATAGTATTTGCAATTAATAAAGTTGATAAGCCTGATGCCAACCCTGAAAAAGTAAAGGAAGAATTGGCTCAGATGAACCTTTTGGTAGAAGATTGGGGTGGTAAAGTACAATCTCATGATATTTCTGCTAAAACAGGATTAGGCGTAGATGAATTATTAGAAAAAGTTATGCTTGAAGCCGAATTATTAGAGCTGAAAGCAAATCCAAATAAAAATGCAATTGGTACTGTAGTAGAGGCTTTATTGGATAAAGGTAAAGGATATGTTTCTACAATTTTAGTTGAAGCCGGAACTCTAAAAATAGGGGATTACTTATTGGCGGGTAAACATAGTGGTAAGGTAAAAGCCATGCATGATGAGCGGGGTAATAATTTAAAAGTTGCCGGACCTTCAACACCGGTTTCAATACTAGGATTAGATGGTGCACCTCAAGCAGGAGATAAGTTTAGAGTGTTTGATGATGAGCGTGAAGCCAAACAAATTGCATCTAAAAGAGATCAGTTGCAAAGAGAGCAATCCGTTAGAACACAACGTCATATTACTTTAGATGAAATAGGTCGTAGAATTGCTTTAGGAGACTTTAAAGAGTTAAATATTATATTGAAAGGTGATGTAGATGGTTCTGTAGAAGC
>DEIV01000127.1:14989-38147 GCA_002352665.1 Flavobacteriaceae bacterium UBA2765 | reverse complement strand
CATAAAGGTGTAGGTGCAATTACAGAATCTGATGTCTTGTTAGCGTCAGCATCTGATGCTATTGTTATCGGGTTTAATGTTAGACCATCTGCTAATGCACGTTCTTTAGCGGAAAAAGAGGAGATAGACATTAGAAATTATTCTATTATTTATAAAGTAATAGATGAAATTAAAGATGCTATGGAAGGTATGCTTTCTCCAGATATGATTGAAGAAGTTACAGGTAATGCAGAAATTAGAGAAACCTATAAAATTTCTAAAGTAGGAACCATTGCAGGTTGTATGGTTACTGATGGGAAAATATTTAGAAATTCTAAAATTAGAATTATTAGAGAAGGAGTTGTTGTTTTTGATGGTGAATTAGCCTCTTTAAAACGTTTTAAAGATGATGCAAAAGAAGTAGCCAAAGGTTATGATTGTGGTATTCAAATCAAAAACTATAATGATATTAGAGAATTAGATGTTATTGAGGCTTATCAAGAAGTAGCGGTTAAAAAGAAATTGAAATAAAAATATCATATTTATTGAAAATAAAAAATCCGCCCAAAGGCGGATTTTTTGTTATCTATATGGGTATTTTACTTTTCAATGTCATAGGTATTATTACTTCTATCAACATCTGCCATGATCTCTAAAGGGTCAATCTGAACCGATTGAATGACTTTTTTAGTAGTAAATGTATAATTTGGATTGGTCCATGACCAGTCATTTATTAAAGTTGCTGTTGTCGGTTTTGTACCTAGCATCATCCGCAAAGGAATATAAAAGCTTTCATTACTTCCATCTATATAAGTAATATTTAAATCAATAGGCATTGGCATTTTTCCAATCCTTTTTAAGGTTATTTGTTTAGTGTTTACGCTATCAACTGCATAATCAATGGTATTAGTTGTTTGCGTCCATTCATTTAAATACCAATCTAATTGAATACCAGAAACCTTTTCCGCAGTACGTTTAATATCATTCGGTGTAGGATGCTTAAACTTGAAATCTTCAAAGTATTTTTTAAGTGTTTTCTCTACATTACTTTTGCCAATAATATAACCCAATTGCGATAAAAACACGGCTCCTTTACTATAGGCTGAGGTGCCATAAGCAAAGTTAAATTGATATCGGTCAGCATAAGTAGTTTGAGGTTCTTCAACACCTGAGTTTGCTAAATAGGTATAGCCATGATAGGATTTTTTGTTGGGATTTACTTTGTTTTGATTCAAAATTTGGTTCATGGCTAAGTTAGAGATATAAGTAGTAAACCCTTCGTCCATCCATTCGTGTTTCGATTCATTAGTTGCTAATAAAAATTGAAACCATGTATGTGCAAATTCATGAGCAGTAACACCTACCAGACTTCCAAAATTACCCTCACCATTAATAAGTGTACACATAGCATATTCCATACCACCATCACCACCTTGAATTACTGAATATTGTTGGTAAGGGTACTGACCTATATGCTTATTATAAAAAGAAAGTAACTCGGCCGTTTTCGGCTGTAATTTTTTCCAGTTTTCCTTTATTTCGGATTTGTTTTTATAAAAAAAGTGCAATACAACACCATTTTCTGCTTCAAGTTTATCATGAACATAATCAGGATCAGCAGCCCAAGTAAAATCATGAACTTTAGGTGCAATAAAATGCCAAGTTAATTTTTTACCTTTTTGTTTTTTTACCTTCTTTGTGGTCTGTCCGGCTTTTTCCGTTTCATAGCCATGTCCAATTTCATCAGGATTTTGCAAATAACCTGTGCCTCCAATAGTGTATTTTTTATCTATAGTAATTTTTACATCAAAATTGCCCCAAACACCGTGAAATTCTCTAGCTATATATTGATTGGCATGCCATCCTTCAAAATCATATTCAGCTAGTTTTGGATACCATTGTGTCATAGATAAAGCAATGCCTTCTTCATTATTTCTTCCTGATCGTCTTATTTGTACAGGCACTTGTCCTTTAAAAGACATATTTAAAACTGTTTTTTCACCGGGCAAAATAGGTTTGTTTAATGTTACTTTTAAGATAGTGCCTATAGTTTGATGTGTAACATCATTTCCGTCTTGCTGCAATGAATTTACTTTTATAAAACCAATTTCATCAGCTTGTAGTTTTGCAATTCTACTCTCATAAATAGGTGCTTCTTTAGTACCCAAATTATTGACCATTCTTCCATCAGGATCAACTATGTTTTGAAGTCTAATGTCCATTTCACTTCCCGGCTGAAAAGCGTTATAGAATAAATGATAAAAAACGACATCTAAAGTATCTGGAGAATTATTAGTATAGACTAATTGTTGTGTGCCATCGTACTGATAATTTTCAACATTCATATCGATATTCATAGTATAATCAACATGCTGCTGCCAGTAACTGGTATTTTGAGCTAATATAGGTAGGGATAGAAAAAAGCTAATTAAGAGTGTAATATTTTTCATTTTATAATGTAATTTTTTAAGTTGGCAAGTTAAGGATATCAAGTTTGATACCAAAAAAAAGAAGACCGAAGTTAAAGCCTGAAATTTTCAAACTTTTAACTTCGGTCTTTTTATATTCCTTTCCCTTTGGGTCGCGGGGTAGGGATAGGTTTACTTAGACATTTTATCTGCCATTAGTAAAGCATTATATGCATTTAAAACTCTACCTGAAACAGAAAGTGAATCAAAACTAATTTTTTCATCTTTTGAGCCTGGTTTTATAACTTCTTTATGGTATTCAATACCTGAATTCATTATAATATGTTTTACCTGACTTGCGGTTAATTTTGGATAATAAGAACGTACCAAAGCCGCTACACCTGCAACTTCTGGAGATGCCATTGAAGTACCTTGAATAGATTTATATTCATTTTTAGGGAAAGTAGAATAAATTTCTAAACCTGGTGCAAATACATCTACATTCTTTTTACCATAATTTGAAAAAGAAGCTACTAATTTATCATCAAAAAAACGTGTCATAGCCCCTACGGTTATTACATTATCTGCAAGTTCTGTAATTTTATCTTTAGAATCATTAGGGAAATTTTCAGCAGTATCAATATCACTACTATCATTACCCGCCGCATGTACTAATAAAACATCTTTTTTCGCTGCATATTTAATGGCGTCAAACACCCATTCAGCATTAGGAGAATAGCCTTTACCAAAACTCATATTGACAACTTTTGCACCATTATCGGCTGCATACCTAATAGCTAAAGCAACATCTTTATCATATTCATCACCATCTGGTACCGCTCTAATTGACATAATTTTTACATTATGAGCCACACCATTCATACCAACACCATTATTACGTTCGGCTGCAATAATACCTGAAACATGTGTACCATGTATCTCGTCATCTTTAGAACCTATTACAAAAGCATTACCATATCCGGTATCCTTAATGTCTTCTGGGTTGTCTCCTGCTAATCTTCCATCAAAATCAATTTTATATTGAGAGTTAAGCTGATTGTTATAATGACTTATTACACCATCTAATTGCTCATAAGCACCATTAATAGATTCTCCGGCTCCTATAATCTGCATGATTGTAAATTTACCTTGTTCTAGCAATGGGTCTTCAAACTTTATGGTATTGATATTGTCAACGTTCATATCTTTACCATCTAACACCTTTACAATAGTATCATTTACTTTTAAAACCATTTCTTTAATAGTGGTGTATTGAGCTACTTGAGCGGCTGCACTTTTATTCTTTTTATCAATGGTATTTTTTAATTCAGTAAATAATTCAAAGTCCGCTTTGTCAGCATCAGCAATAGAATCAGCTGATTTACCCTCAAAACGTGGCATCCATTTTTTTACTATTCTTGTCAATTCTAATTGTTCAGGGTTGGCTTGTCCTTTTTTTCCACCTAAGAAGTTCCATCCATTTATATCATCAACATAACCATTATTATCGTCATCTATTCCATTGCCTATAATTTCATCTTCATTAACCCAAACCACATCTTTTAGATCTTCATGTTCTATATCTATACCGGAATCTATTACACCAACAATTACTGTTGTTCCTTGTTTATTTTTTACAAAACTATAGGCTTTTTCTAAACTCATACCTGGAACGGAGTCGGTAAAAACATCCATATGTGGCCAAGCTTGAACTTCAGCTTTAGTCATTTCTCCCATTTTAGGACTTATACTATCAGTTGCGGTAATGATAGATATTTCATGTACTACATTAGTCGTAGTAGTAGCTGTTTTGGTAGTACCACAACTCGCTAGTGTCAAAGTAGCCATTAAGACTACAGAAATTGGTTTTAAAATTCGCATGTTTATTAAATTAATTAAAAATTTCGTTAAATGTATATGTTTTATCTAATCTCACTCCTTTATCAGTATGTTTTACAGTACATATTTCGTGATGAGCATCATGCTCCAAAAATAGCATAAATTTTTTATCTGCAGCAGTTTTTAAAAAAGCTTTTTTTTCATCTAAAGTCAAAAGAGGTCTAGTATCATATCCCATAATATATGGTAAAGGAACATGCCCTGCTGTCGGTAATAGGTCAGCCATAAAAACTAAGGTTTGACCTTTGTAATTTATGTGAGGTATCATTTGTTTTTCTGTATGACCATCAGCACAATAAATATCAAAACCTAATTCAGAGTTTGTTATATAATTTGTGTTGTTAAGGTCAATAAAATTTAATTGACCACTTTCTTGAATGGGATTTATATTTTCTTTTAAGAAGGATGCTTTTTCCCTTTCATTTGGTATTGTTGCCCAATGCCAATGGTCTTTATTAGTCCAAAATTTTGCATTTTTAAAGGCTGGTTCATAACCGGTTTTATTTTTATTAAACTGGATGCTACCCCCACAATGGTCAAAATGTAAATGTGTTAAAAACACATCGGTAATATCATCTTTATGAAAACCTAAGCTAGACAGTGAAGAATCAAGTGTAGCGTTTCCATATAAACGGTAATAACCAAAAAATTTATCAGATTGTTTATTTCCTAAACCATTGTCAATTAAAATTAATCGATTTCCATCTTCAATCAATAGGCAACGCATACCCATTTCAATCAAATTGTTACTGTCTGCAGGATTGGTTTTTTGCCACAAAACTTTGGGCACAACACCAAACATAGCTCCTCCATCTAATTTAAAATTTCCTGTTTCTATTGGATAAATTTTCATTTGTTAAAAATCTTGAGCAAAGATGCAAATTATTAAGGAAATAAAAGCAAAAACCTCTACGATAATAAAGAGAGGTTTTTAAGAGGCGTCGAGCGGATTCGAACCGCTGTAGGAGCTTTTGCAGAGCCCAGCCTAGCCACTCGGCCACGACGCCATTGTATAAAAATTACTCCTTGATAAAGGATCAAGGTTTCTAATTTACCTCTCTTTTAGAGAAGTCAAAACCACTTTTTTGGCTTTGGTTGAGGTAAAATACAATTTGTATTTTGGTTTGCAAATTTAATTAAAAAATATGGTTTGTAATTAGACTTGAGCATCTATTTTTTAGTAGCTAAATAAAATTTGCTGGTTAGTCGTTTTTTGTATCCTTTTTTTGAAGGACTGATATAATTGATATCAAAAGTATCTATGGGCTGTAAATCATAATTTTGATCTAATTCAATAGGAATATCGTTGGTGATTAATATGCCAAAAGTATCATTTTTAGGAAGTTTTTCTATATCATTTATTTTGATAACAGGTTCACCTAACTCCCAAATAAGTTCAGGAGAAAGGCCATGGTAACTATATAAAGAAAGATCTTTGGCTGAATCTATAGCTCGTAAATTGGTGATATTGTTAAAATTAGGATTATCAAATACTATTTTAGCTAGAGGGAATCCTAATAATAAGATAGCACAGATCATTAAAATTGAAGCATAAAAAGTACTTTCTATTTTTTTATAATAGAGATTTTTGAAAACGTATAAACCAATACTAAATAAAACGATGGCTGTTAGTAAATAAGGTATCCAAAAAATATTGAGCTTATCTCCAATATAGAAATATCCAGCAAAGGGAAAAGCGATACATACAAGACCAATCAACCCAAATCCGAAATTAGCAATATACGTGTCCAATTTTAGTAACTTTTTGCTGTTTTTAGAAAGGTAATGAATATAAAATCCTGTATTTAATGCCAAAGGAATCAGCACAGGTAATAAGTATCTGGACTTTTTTTCAGGAATTAAAGACAATAAAATTACGGCAATAATTGTCCATAAGAATGTAAATTTGTACACTGGTTTATTATCAACCCTTTTAATCATAAATGGGTATAGCAATGCTATAAATGAAAAGAAGATCCATAAACCTGATTGAGTGAAAAAGCTCCAATAATAATACCATGATCTCACATTTCTATTAGACCAAGCCAGTGTTTCTTTATTAGCAATATCTTTGGCAGAGGAGCTATCAGTAAAATATATATAAAGACCCCAAGACAAGCCAATCATTAAAAATATTAGCATAGAAATAACTAAAGGTAACCACTTTTTCTTGAAATTTTTATACCTAAATACCATTCCATAGGCCATTAGGAATGGTAATAATAAAGCAAAGAATGAGACAGGTTCTTTACTCATAAAAGAGAACCCTAAAAATAAACCGGCTAATAAATAATTTTTCCAATTAATTTTTTCTGATTCAAATAAAAGATATAACATATAGATGGCAAACAACATAAAAGCATGGGCAAAAATATCCCATTGACCATTTCTGCCGGAAAAAATAATATAAAATGAAGTGGCTAAAATTAGAGCATTTTTAAAAGCTTGTTTTTTATTGTTGAGTAATTTTATTGAGAAAAAATAGGAAGTAAAAATTAAAAAAGTTACCGATAACGCTGCAGGTAACCTCAATCCGAATAGATTTTTTATTCCAAAAACAGAAGCTGAAATAGCTGTTAACCAAGTTGGCAATGGGGGTTTTTCATAACGAGGTTCTAAATTCATTGTGGTATGAAGCCAGTTATTATACTGTAACATTTCTCTGGCCGTAATAAAATTACGTGCTTCCATAATATTAACGTAAATGAGGCCTAAATGAGAAAAGAAAATCGCCAAGCAAACAGCTAAAAGAATAAGTATATATTTTTTATCTACTGTATTCATAAATATTAAATTTTTTAATAAAACAATTCATCATTAAGTACATAAATGATAAAGGAAAGTAATTATCTGATTTTACTCATTTTAATTGTGACCATAGCTACATTACCGCCAATTGGAGGATTCACTTTTGAAACTTGTACAGTTGCTTTGTTAACAATAGTAATTTCGTTCAATATCCTTGTTAAAATTTTATCGGCAACAGTTTCCAGTAGTTTTGTTCTGATTGCCATTTCTTCTTTTATAATTTTATTAAGATGAACATAATCTACAGTATCGCTTAAGTTGTCCGATTTAGCAGATTTAGATAGATCTGTTTTGACAGATACATCTACCCTATATTCAGAGCCTATTTTACCTTCTTCATCTAAACATCCGTGATATGCATATAGACGGATGTTTTTAACTTTAATGATTCCCATTTCTAATAAATTTTGGTAAATTTAAACTTTTATAAACAAAAAAATTAATTTTGATAATTTATTGAAAAGGTAAGTGAACTCATTGATAAATTTGTTCTTTGAGGGATATAGGTTTAAACTAATTATTAAGTAAGACAATACCCAGTAGTACACGTTTAAATTATTATAATTATTACCCTTTAACCTTATAGACTAGTGCTAAAATCCTAAATATTGATTTTGACAGAAACTTTTTTAATTTATTACGTCTAAAGACAACAAACAACAAACCCTTTTCAAAATGAAAGTTCGCAAACAGTTTATCTTACTATCTATTATTCTACCAATTTTAGTTTTTGCTATGGCACAATTTTGGACTCCTATTTACTGGACATTTATACTATTAGGACCTTTAATTCTAATGGGTGTTTTTGATATTTTTCAGACAAAACATACCTTAAGGAGAAACTTTCCAGTGATAGGTAGAATGCGATATGTTTTAGAGGCTGTTCGTCCGGAAATTATGCAATACTTTGTAGAAACAGATACCCAAGGTAGGCCATTAAATAGAATTTTTAGATCCCTAATTTACCAACGAGCAAAAAAAGAAAATGATACTACACCTTTTGGTACACAGATGAATGTGTATAGATCTGGTTATGAATGGATGGATCACTCTATGTATGCTAAAAACAGTCCGAAAGAAATTGGTGAATTTCCTAGGCTTGTTATTGGAGGTTCTGATTGTTTGCAACCCTATTCTTCTAGTTTATTAAATATTTCGGCCATGAGTTTTGGCTCTTTGAGTAAAAATGCAATAATGGCACTAAATAAGGGTGCTCATGCTGGAAAATTTGCTCATAATACAGGAGAAGGTGGGCTAAGTCCTTATCATTTAAAATATGAAGGAGATTTGATCTGGCAAATAGGTACAGGTTATTTTGGTTGTAGAGATGCACATGGAAACTTTAGTGAAAGTGGTTTTAAGGAGGGAGCCATTAAAAAGCAGGTAAAAATGATAGAGATAAAATTATCTCAGGGTGCTAAACCGGGCCATGGAGGTATATTACCTGCCTCTAAGAATACAGTAGAAATTTCTAAAATAAGACACGTAGAGCCACATATAGCAGTACATTCTCCTCCTGCTCATTCTGCATTTTCTAATCCCATAGAATTTATGCATTTCATAAAAAAACTAAGAGATTTATCAGGTGGAAAACCTGTTGGATTCAAATTGTGTTTAGGTAGAAAACAAGAATTTATGGATTTTTGCGAAGCGATGATCTGTACCGGGATAAAACCCGATTTTATTACGGTTGATGGAGGTGAAGGTGGTACAGGAGCAGCTCCGGTTGAATTTTCTAATTCTATGGGTATGCCGTTGCGAGAGGGTTTGGTTTTTGTATATGATACTTTAGTTGGTTTTGGTTTAAAAGAAGAAATAAAAATTATAGCCGCCGGAAAAGTCATTACAGGATTCCATATGGCTAGAGCCATAGCTTTGGGTGCAGATGGTTGTAATAGTGCACGAGCTATGATGCTAGCTATTGGTTGTATTCAAGCTTTAGAATGTAATAAAAATACTTGTCCTGTTGGTGTAGCAACACAAAATGCTTCTTTAATGAAAGGCTTAAATGTTGAAGATAAAGCCGTAAGAACTACCAATTATCAAGAAGAAACCATCCATAGCTTTTTAGAGCTCATTGCCGCTGCTGGTTTAGGCAGTCCAGGTGACTTAAAACGCGAATATATTAATAAAAGAGTAGGCATGAATAATATACTGACCTATAATGAAATTTATCCATATATTAAAGAAGGTTCATTATTGTCTATTGAAACTATACCTGAAAGTTATAAAAAATTTTTTAAGCTCACTAGAGTGATGTAATACCAGTTTAATTATGACAAATTTTATAATTAAACTGGTATAAATGGAATAGGTTTATTCTAAAATTGGTTAATATTCAGAATCTTGAGGGTAATTCTGCATAAATTTTTCCGCTACTGCAACCATATTTTTACTGCCACAGAAAAATGGAACACGTTGATGTAATTCGGTGGGCTTAATATCCATAATTCTCATATAACCATCTGAGGCCTTTCCTCCTGCTTGTTCTGCTAAGAAGGCCATAGGGTTACATTCATAAAGCAAACGTAATTTCCCCGTAGGAGCCTTAGAACTTGTAGGATAAATGTAAATACCACCTTTGATCATATTACGATGAAAATCAGACACTAAAGAGCCAATATATCGAGCTTTGTAAGGTCTGTCTTCTTCTTCCAATTGACAATATTTTAAATAATCTTTCACGCCTTGTGGAAAATGAATATAATAACCTTCATTTATAGAATAGATGGTACCATCTTCAGGAAAAGTCATTTTAGGATGGGACAGATAAAATGTACCAATTGCCGGGTTCAGCGTAAATCCGTTTACACCATGTCCGGTTGTATATACCAACATTGTTGAAGTACCATAAACTATGTACCCCGCCGCAACTTGTTTATTGCCTTTTTGTAAAAAATCTTCAAGTTGAACAGGTGTACCTGATTCGGTGATTCTTCTATAAACAGAAAAAATAGTACCTACAGATACATTCACATCAATATTCGACGATCCATCAAGTGGATCAATTAAAACCACATATTTACTATTGTTGGCTTTATCACTACCGGAAATGGTAACAAAATCGTCTTCTTCTTCACTGGCAATACCACAAACAATTTGTCTGTTTTTGAGCGTTTGCATAAAAATATTATTGGCATAGATATCTAACTTTTGTTGGTCTTCACCTTGAATATTAATATCACCGGCATTACCTAAAATATCTACCAAGCCCGCTTTGTTTACTTCATGATTTACAACTTTAGCTGCTAGTCGGATAGAATTAATTAATCTTGAAAGTTCCCCTGAAGAATATTTAAAATGCTCTTGATTTTCAATAATAAACTCACCTAACGTACTGTGTTTTTGCATAACAAATAGATTGTATTATACTTACAAATATCGTTAAATTTGCGAGAATAAATAATAATAATAAGATATGGCTTTTAAAATTAGAGCGGGAGAACAGAAGGATATGGATTCGGTATTGCAATTGGTCTCTGAATTGGCAGTTTTTGAAAAAGAGCCAAATGCGGTTAAAATTAATGTTGACGATTTAGTTCATAACGGATTTAAGAAAAACCCGTCGTTTTTCACCTTTGTTGCCGAAACTGAAGGAATAATAGCTGGAATGGCTTTGTTTTACAATAGGTTTTCTACCTGGGATGGCCCCTCTATACATTTAGAAGATCTGATAGTTACTGAAAAATTTAGAGGAAGAGGGATAGGAAAGGCTTTATATGACAAAGTACTTAAGGATGCTTTACAAAAAGGAATAAAACGAGTAGAATGGGTAGTTTTAGATTGGAATACACCTGCGGTTGATTTTTATAAACGCACCGGAGCCACTGTATTTGAAGAATGGAACATTTGCCAAATTAGCAATAAAAAAATAGAAGAATATTTATCAAAAAAATGAAGATATTTAAATTTGGAGGTGCATCAGTTAAAGATGTAAAAGGCGTTAAAAATATTGTAAAGGTATTAGAGCAAGTAGGTTATAATGATATTCTTATAGTGCTCTCAGCTATGGGTAAAATGACCAATGCTTTTGAAAAAATAGCTGATGCTTATTTTTATAAAAAAGAATCTTTAACCTCTTCTGTAGAAGAGGTTAGAACTTATCATTATCAAATTTTAGCGGCATTGTTTAAGGATGAAAATCATGAAATTTTTAGCGAACTAGAAAAATTATTTGTACAATTGACAAGTTTTATGATTCAAAATAAAATTAGAGATTTTAATTTTGTGTATGATCAAATAGTTAGTTTAGCTGAGCTAATTTCTACCAAAATTGTAAGTCATTATTTGAATGAAGTTGGCATTGAAAATACATGGATAGACGTTAGAGATTGTATCAAAACTAATGACGAATATAGAGAGGCCAAAGTAAATTGGAAAGAAACAGAAAAGGCTATCACAACTAAAATAAAACCTCAAAATTTATACATTACACAAGGATTTATTGCAAAGAATTCAAAAGGAAATACCACTACCTTAGGTAGAGAAGGTTCTGATTATTCCGCCAGTATTTTTGCCAATAGTTTAAATGCTGATAGTTTAACCATTTGGAAAGATGTAAAAGGTGTTTTAAACGCAGATCCTCGTTATTTTTCAGCAACCCAATTATTACAACAAATTTCATATACAGAAGCCATAGAATTGGCTTTTTATGGTGCATCGGTTATTCACCCTAAAACATTACAGCCTTTACAGACCAAAGAAATTCCTCTATATGTAAAATCATTTGTCAATCCAGAAAATGAAGGAACTACGGTAACAAGGGGAGTGAATTTACTACCAGAAATTCCTTGTTTTATTGTTAAGAAAAATCAGATACTTCTTTCTATATCATCTTTAGATTTTTCTTTTATTGTTGAACAGAATATTAGTGAAATTTTTGAGCTACTTCACAATTTTGATATGAAAGTAAGCTTGATTCAAAATTCAGCCATTAGTTTTTCTGTATGCATGGATGATAAATTTAACCAATTTGAATCATTATATAATACTTTAACAAGTAAATTTAAAATTGAATATTACAAAGGTGTTTCACTGTACACTATAAGGCATTTTAATTCTAAAGCCATAAAAGAAATAGAATATAATAGTAAAATTTTGTTAAAACAATCAACTAAAGAAACAATTCAGATGGTAGTTCAATAAATTTTCTATCTTTGAATTTGTCTAAAAATCTATCATGGGTCTAGTATCTTCAAAAGAAATTGCCAGTGTTATTAATCTTGAAAAATACGGATTTTTAGGAACTTTTATTGGCTGGATTGTTTTAAAATTACTACGCATATCTAGGATCAACAGGTTTTATGAAAAGCATAAAAATAAAAAGGATGTATCATTTTTAGATGCCATTTTAAATGAGTTTCAGATAGATTTTGAAATTCCGGAAGAAGACCTTAAGCGCATTCCTAAGAAAGGTCCTTTTATTACTGTTTCTAACCATCCTCTTGGAGGTATAGATGGTGTTTTACTATTAAAGTTGTTGGTTGAAAAGAGACCAGATTTTAAGATTATTGCTAATTTTTTATTACATAGAATTGAGCCTTTAAAGCCTTATGTAATGCCTGTAAATCCTTTTGAGGATAGAAAAGATGTAAAATCTAGTATTACTGGTATTAAAAGTGCTTTATTACATTTAAAAGAAGGTAATTCTTTAGGGATTTTTCCGGCGGGTGAAGTTTCTACTTATAAAGATGGAAAACTTTTTGTTGATAAACCCTGGGAAGAAGGTGCGGTTAAATTGATTCATAAAGCCAAAGTACCGGTTATCCCTATTTATTTTCATGCTAAAAACAGTAAACTCTTTTATTTTTTATCAAAAATTAGTGATACCCTTAGAACTGCTAAATTACCTTCAGAAGTACTTTCACAAAAAAGCAGAACTATTAAAGTAAGAATTGGAAAAGCTATAAGTGTAAAAGACCAACAAGAATATGAAAATATAGACGATTTCCATTCTTTTATTCGGAAAAAAACCTATATGTTGGCAAATCCTTTTGAGATAAATTCTCGATTAATTAAAACACCTTCATTAAAAATTCCCAAACAACCTAAAGAAGTTATTCCACCTGTTTTAACTTCAAAAATAGTTAATGAGGTTGAAAGTTTAAGGGCTACAAACGCTAGATTATTAGAAAGCAAAAATTATGAAGTGTTTTTGGCAGAAAGTCTTAAGATACCAAATATTTTACGTGAAATAGGTAGGTTAAGAGAAATTACATTTAGAGAAGTAGGCGAAGGTACAAATGAAGCCTTAGATCTGGATAAATATGATAAATTTTACCATCATATGTTTTTATGGGATAATAATAAAAATACTGTAGTAGGTGCTTATAGAATGGGTTTAGGTAAAGAAATTTATAAAAAACATGGTATAAATGGTTTTTATATAAACACCCTATTTAGGGTTGAGCCAGAACTGTATAATATGATGGAGAAAACCATAGAAATGGGAAGGGCTTTTATCATTAAGGCTTATCAGCAAAAACCAATGCCTTTATTCTTACTTTGGAAGGGAATTGTACATGTTACACTACGATATCCTGAACATAAATATTTAATGGGTGGTGTAAGTATCAGTAATCAGTTTTCAAATTTTTCTAAATCTTTAATGATTGAGTTTATGAAATCGCATTACTATGACCCTTATTTGGCACAATATATACATCCCAAAAAAGAATATAAAGTAAAACTAAATGATGTAGATAAAGATTTTGTTTTTGATGAGAGCAAAGCTGATATGGTGAAGTTTGATAAAATAATAGATGAGCTAGAACCTGGTAATTTAAGAATGCCGGTATTACTAAAAAAATATGTAAAGCAAAATGCACGCCTAGTAGCATTTAATGTAGATCCTAAGTTCAATAATGCTGTTGATGGACTAATGTATATTAGAATTGCCGATTTACCTGATAGTACGGTAAAACCTGTTATGGAAGAATTTCAGGCAGAACTGGAAAAAAATCTTTCAGAAAATGAATTGTTAACCGATTAAAAAAAAGAGATGGTTTGAAAAATAAATTTTTCAAACCATCTCTTTTTTACATTTATGATAAATATTTTAGAACCAAGATTTTTTATTTGCTTGATAGGTATTGTAAAATTCTTCGTCAGATTTTGTTAAATAAATAATTCCTTCTATTAACCCAATTAGTCCGGGTATCCAAACAAAAAATAATCCTATAATCAAGCAAGAAGTTGCATAGCCAAGGACTGTAATTGCAGCTAAGATAATTCCTTCTTTTTGGTATCCTAAAATAAATTTATGGACGCCCAATGACCCTAAAATTATAGCTAAGATGCCTGCTAGTACTTTCTTATTCTCGCCGCCTGAATTGCTAAAGTCATCAAAAGCTTCTTTGGCACCTTCTTTAAAATCTTTTGCCGTTTCTTTTGCCTCTTCAGCAAATTCTTTTGCCTCTTCTTTTACATCTTCAAATATTTCTTTAGCATCTTCTTTTAGCTCTGATGCTTTTTCACTCGCTTTTTCTGCAGCTTTTTTTGCAGCCTCTTTTGCTTCATCTCCAAAATCTTTATTTTCGTCAGACATTTTATAGTTATTTAGTTGGTTATTTAATATCAAATTTACAAAAAAATAGATACACAAATTAAATTAGTGAATTTCTTTTTAAATAACTATTTTTGACAATGTATGAATACTATAAATAAACCTAAAGTAGCTGTTTTTGGAGGCGGTAGCTGGGCAACGGCTATTGTAAAAATGTTAAGTGAGAATTTAGATGAAATAGGCTGGTACATGCGTAGCTCTTATACTATTGAGCATATTAAACGTAACAGACACAACCCTAGTTACATAAGTTCAGTTGAATTTAATCCGGATCAACTCATTTTAACAAATGATATCAATAAGATGGTTGATTATGCTGACTATTTGATATTTGCTATCCCTTCAGCCTTTCTGAATAAAGAATTAGAAAAAGTAACCACAACTTTTAAAGGTAAAATTATTTTTTCTGCTATTAAAGGAATTGTTCCTGAAACAGGGTATATTGTTGGTGAGCATTTTTTTGAAACATATCAGATACCTTATGAAGATATTGGGGTAATTACCGGCCCGTGCCATGCCGAAGAAGTGGCTTTAGAGCGATTGTCTTACCTCACAATTGCCTGTAGAGATCAGGAGAAAGCACAAACAATGGCAGATCAACTTTCAAGTAGATATATTAAAACCAAAACATCTGATGACATTATTGGAACTGAATACGCTGCGGTCCTTAAAAATATTTACGCTATTGCAGCTGGTATTGCTCACGGTTTGGGTTACGGCGATAATTTTCAAGCAGTATTGATGTCAAATGCCGCTAGAGAAATGAAACGTTTTATTAAAAAAGTGCATAAAATGAAACGTAATATTAACAATTCGGCATATTTAGGAGATTTATTGGTAACCGGGTATTCAGTATTTAGTAGAAATAGAATGTTTGGTAATATGATTGGTAAAGGCTATACAGTAAAATCGGCTATGTTAGAAATGAGTATGGTTGCAGAAGGTTATTATGCCGCTAAAAGTGCTTATAAATTGAATCAACAAAATAAAGCAAATACGCCCATTATTGATACTGTTTATAATATATTATACAATGGTAAAGATGCAAAAAGCGAGTTTAAAAAATTAGCAGATATTTTAGACTAAAGAATACTTTTAATTAAATTTTGAATGGGAGTGAGGACTAAACTTCTTGCAGTTTATTATTAACAAATAATCCTTCATTTAATAAATTTAATGCTTTGGCTTTGTCGTTGGTAGCAACTAATAATGACATGTTAAAATTACTACCTCCATAAGAGATCATTCTAATGGGTATATCTTTTAAACAATTTATGACTGAAGCACTTATACCTTTTCCGCTTTGTGAAAAATTACCAGCCAAACAAACAATACTCATTTCAGTATCATGTTCAACTTTGCCAATCAAATTTAATTCTTCAATAATCTTATTCAAATGTTTAGGATTGTCAATTGTAAGTGAAACGGCAATTTCTGAAGTGGTAATCATATCTATAGCAGTTTGGTACTTTTCAAAAACCTCAAAAATATTTTTTAGAAAACCATAGGCCATTAACATTCTATACGATTTAATTTTAATGGCAACAATCCCATCTTTGGCAGCAATAGCTCTTACATTTTCAGTTTCACTACAATTTTTTATTATAGTTCCCTTTTGCTTCGGATTAAACGTGTTTTTTAATAGGACGGGAATATTATTTTTTTGTGCGGGAATAATACTTTGAGGATGTAAAATTTTTGCACCAAAATAGGCCAACTCAGCTGCTTCATCAAATGAAATTTCATCTAATGAAAATGTATTTTCAACAAATCTGGGATCATTGTTGTGCATGCCGTCAATATCGGTCCAAATTTGAATTTCTTTTGCACCCACGGCAGCACCAATTAGCGAAGCACTATAATCACTTCCACCTCTTTTTAAATTGTCGATTTCACCTTTGTTATTTAAACAAATAAAACCTTGAGTAATAAAAGTGTCGCTTTTATTATCCTTACTCAATGTTACTGCTAATTTTGTTTTTATTGCGTTCGTATCTGGTTCGTCATTCACGTCAATAGACATAAAGTCTAATGCCGATATCAATGATGATTGATGACCTAATTCTGCCTGATAAAATTGGAATAAATGTGTAGCTATAATTTCTCCTTGTGCTAAAATAATTTTTTCATTATTGGGGGTGTTATTAGCATGTCCTCTTAATTTATCAAATTGATTGTTAATAAATGTTAGAGCCTTTAGTTGATAGAAGTCTGAACAGAACAATTCATCTATTAATTGATGATAGCTTTGCTGAAGTTCATCAATAATATTATTTACCTTATCTTTTTGATCAGTATAGATGTAATTATTGATTTGTATTAAAGTGTTTGTTGTTCCAGAAACTGCTGATAAAACAACTATTTTAGCCTCTTTAGAATCATTGACAATAGTAGCTACTTTTTTTATGTTTTCTGCATTACCAACCGAAGTGCCGCCAAATTTTAATACAATCATATTTTAAAATATTTTAACAAAAGTTGTTTAGTTGACTTTCTTATGCAATTTTTTAATCTATTTTTACAAATTATAACAAAAAGTTTAATTTTAAACATAAGCCTTTTTGGACTTTCAATTAAAACCATTTAATAACAAACTATAAGGGGATGAAAACTATTCAGCAAGCAGTTACAGATATTATTAATAAAACGCCATTTATTGAAGAAGCCTTATATGATAAATTGATCAATGTATCGTCATTAGCAAGAATTATTAAACCGGAAGTAGAGAAAATGCTAAAAAAAGATATTAAGGAAGGTGCAATTATGATGGCTATCAACCGAATATCTCCATCTAGTGTCTTAAAAATTAGAAAAAATATTAGAAAAATAGCTTTGTCTTCGGGCGATTTTATTATGCGATCTGATTTATGTGATTATACTTATAAGAACACTAATACGCTAGTACCTAAAATCACTAAACTATTAAATGATATAGGTAGCAACAGTGATAATTTCTTCACCATTTCTCAAGGTGTATTTGAGACAAGCATCGTGATAAGTAAAAAATTGGTAGGAAAAATAGAAAATTTTTTCAAAGATGAAACCGTATTATGGTCTGCAACTAATTTAGCTTCATTAACTATCAAATTACCAAAATCTAATATTGAACAATCAGGTATATATTATTTTATCTTAAAACAACTGGCTTGGGCAAATATTCCGGTGCAAGAAGTCATTTCCACAACACATGAAATTACTATTGTTGTTAAAGAAACTGATATAAAAGAGACCTTTGCCATATTAATGGATATGAAGTTATCTTAGAAATTATATTGAATAGTTTTCAAGATAGCCATCAAATTCCAATAGCTATTTCCTTTTTTTAGTAACCAAGAGATTCATAACAACGTAGTTGTTAAAGTAAGACTTAAGTGTAACAGGAAATATTACTTGAATATTTGTGTTAAGTTTTGAGGGAAGCAATTTTTTTGTATAAAAAAATCTAGGAGAAATAGAGGAAAAAGGAAAGATTCTTTCATCCTTAAATTATAATTTCTCCTAGAATTTATAAGCAAACTAACTCAAATAATTATTCTTTTTCATAGCAATTGAAATGAGTATATTGTAATCTGATGTTAACAATATTTTTGCAAGGCAAATGTAAGAACAGTATTCTTTTTTCACTTTCTGTAATTGGACAAATTATTGCTTTAGTTAGACATTTTAAGTACTTATAGGAGATAATCCATACATTTGAAAAATTATATATAATATTTAAATAATTTATATAATTATGAGAATGAAAATTACAACTTACTTATTTTTAGTTTTTACATTGGTAGTTTCTGCTCAAAGCAGTTTAGAAAACAGCCTTGTTATTAACACTACTGAAGAAAAAGCAAGAATTCATATAAATAAAACATTCGAATCAATACAAAACATCAACTCGGCCTTTCTTCATGCTGAGCAAGCGTTGTATTATTCTGAAAAATCTAAAAACGATAGCTTAATTATGGAGAGTCACCATGCCTTGGCTCTTATGTATAAACTAAAGTATAATTATAAATTATCTAAAAAACATGTAGATGTGTTCTTAGTTATAGCTAAAAAACTAGATGATCTTTACTTTCAAATGTTGGCTAATAATTTATATGGTATCATAAATGCGACAGAGAAAAAATATCAAATTTCTAATGAATACTATAATAAGGCTAGAGATTTAGCAGAAGAGGCAAATGACACCATAAATGTTTCATTAAGTTACCAAAATCTGGCATTAAACTACTATTTTATTAATGAGATTGAATTGGCAAAAATGTTTATGTATAAATCTTTAGAAATGTATAATTCTAAAAAGATTTTTGAAAGCAAAGAGCAAGAAGATTCAGATTATATTTATTTATATATGAAATTGTCTCTAGTGGCAGAAACAAAAACAGAAGCCATAAATTTCACCAATTTATCTATTGAACGAGCATTACAAACAGGTTATTTCAACTATGCTTCTTTGGCCTATTTGTATAAGGGCAGAGCGTATTCAAGATTTGGTGATCATAAAAATGCCAGAACGAATTTCAATAAAGCTTTAGGCTACAATAAAAAAGCCAATATTAAGTCATCAGAACCGTATTTAGAAATGATGAATGTATTGTTAAAAGTAAAACAATATAAAAGGGCAAAAGTCTATTTAGATACATTGAGTAGAGACTTTTCTGAAAATGAGATCAGACCACTTTATTTAGATAAAAACATTGTGATTAGTGAAGTATATAAAAATACTGGCAATTATGATAAAGCATTGTATTATACTGAGAAAAGGGCTGTTATTGCAGATTCTTTATTAAAATCTCATAATGACGATTTACTCATTGAATTTGGAAAAGAATTTGAAACCAAAGAAAAAGAAAAAGAAATAATCAATCAGCAATTGGTTATAGAAAAGCAAAGTAATGAGAATAAAAATTTACTTTTATTTGGTTTTTCAACTTTATTTGCGGTGTTATTATTTTTTCAATGGAGGTTTAATACTCAAAAGAATAAAAATAGAGAAGTAGAGGTAGCTTATGACAAAGTACATGAATTCAATCAAGTTAGAACATCTTTTTTAGAAAATATTTCCCATGAAATTAGAACACCATTAACATTAATTAATGGTTATTTAAATTTAATTGATGAAGAAACAAAAGGTAATTCTAAAGTAAAAGAGCATATTAATAATGCTTTGCTCAATAGTAAAAAAGTTATTTTTGATGCAGATGAAATATTAAATTTACTAAAATTTGAAGACCATAGAATGTCATTAAAAACGGTTTCAAAACCCTTAAATGATTTTTTGAAACATATTTTTTTATCATTTCAAGTTATTGCGGATACCAGAAATTTGGAATTGATTTATAAATCTGCAATTTCAAATGACTATATTGTAGAAATTGATACGGGTAAAATTGAAAAAATAATTACAAATTTGATTTCTAATGCTATTAAGTTTTCTGATAGTAATTCCAAAATACTTTTTGAAGTAGAAATTCATGATAAATGTCTTGAAGCAAAAGTGATTGATTTTGGTCAAGGTATTGATAAAGAAGATCAAGAGCGAATTTTTACTCGTTTTTATCAATCAAAAAATAATAAATCTCTTGGTGGTATTGGTATTTTATTAGCAAAAGGCTTTGCTGAATTTTTAGGAGGTAGTTTAATAGTTGAAAGTAAAATTGGTAAAGGCAGTACATTTACATTCACCATGCCACTTGCAGAGCATGTTGTAGCTGAAGATAATTACGAAATGATTTCTTCTAAAAAGAATAATTCTAAGTTAAATAAGGATAAGAAGGATAGTAATATCATTAAAAAGGATAAACTTAAACCTTCAATTTTAATAGTAGAAGATAATATTGAAATGAGTAATTATTTAAAAGAAATATTAACTCCATTTTACAATTGCACTTTTGCTTTTAATGGACTAGAAGGTGTGAATCTGGCAAAAGAGAAAATTTTTGATCTGGTGGCTTCAGATGTTATGATGCCAAAAGTTGATGGTTATGAGTTTAAGAAATTATTGAAATCAATACCAGAGTACATCAGTATCCCTTTTATTTTGATTACTGCAAAATCACTTCCAGAGGATAAATTAGAGGGTTTTTCAATAGGTATTGATGATTATATTACGAAACCATTCAACAAAGAAGAACTTATTGTTAGAATGAATAACCTGCTAAAAAATAGTAGTGAGTTGAAATTATCAATTGCTACACAAAATAATTCAGTTGTAGATATTGCTGAAACACATTTTGAAAAATTACTTAATGAAATTGAAAATGTGATTTTAGATAATTTATCTAATGAGAATTTTAAAGTTGAAGATTTAGCTCAGAAAATGAATTATAGTCAAAGGCAATTATCTAGAATTTTAAATGGGCATACTGGTCTTTCAACTATTAAATTTATTTTAGAAATTAAATTAAGAGAGGCCTATAAATTTATAGAAAGTAAAAAGTTTAAAACTATAAGCGAAGTACAATATGAAGTTGGTATTACCAGTCCGTCTTATTTTAGTGATAAATTTAAGAACAGATTTGGGATAAAGCCGAGTGAATTGATGCAGAAAAAAAATTAAGCTACAATATTTACTTTCGTACCGCTAAAATCTGCATTTCCTGTTAATTTGTCAATTTGTAAATGATTAGTTAAATCATTTAAGCTAACTCCTGCATGTTGTTGAGCAATTGTAATGGCTGTCCCTTCTCTATGATGCCCCCAACCATGTGGTATACTTACAACACCCTCCATCATGGCATCTGTTATTTCTATGGGAAGTTTTACTTGCCCTACATTTGATGTTACCGTTACGGTCTGACCCTCTTTAACTTTGAGCTTATGGGCATCGTCCGGATGTATTAAAAGTGTACAACGCTTATTGCCTTTAACCAGTCGTTCGCAATTGTGCATCCAAGAATTATTAGAACGTAAATGCCTTCGTCCTATTAATGCAAATGGATAATTAGAATTTGTATTTAAATATAAATCACTTAATTTAATTTGTAACCGTTCTAGATCTTTGATAAAATATGGATGAGCCAATTCCACTTTTTTGTCGTTGGTAAACAAGCGTTCAGGTAATTGTGGTTTTAATGATCCGAAATCCAAACCATGCGGATGTTTTTTTAATTCTTTAACAGATAATTTAGGTTTTTTATAACTACTATATTGCAACATTGTATCTAAAGTTTGCTCTAAATTCAATGGATTTTCTTGGCCACTTAATCGCGTAGTTAATTCTTTTAATATTTCCCAATCGTGCCGTTGTTCATCATCTTTTTCAAAAAGTGCTTCAGAATATTTTGCAGTATTTCTAATGGCAAATTGATGAAAGACCAAATCGTACAAAGGTGTTTCTAATCCTGTAGTAGATGGTAAAATGATATTAGCATATTTAGTAGTTTCATTTAAATAGATATCAATGGCAACCATATATTCTAAGGAGGTCAATGCATTTTCTAAGTGTTTTCCGTTAGGAGTAGACAATACAGGATTACCTGCTATCATTATCATTGCCTTAATTTGATTTTCATTGGGAGTTAAAATTTCATCGGCTAAAGTAGCCGCTGGAAATTCACCTGTGAATTCCGGTAACTGATGCACGTTACTTTGTCTTTTATTAAAACTTCCGGTTTTACCTGTAAATTTTGACATACCTACAATATCAATGGCAGGTAGTGTAAATAATACACCTCCTATATTGTCTAAATTGTCGGTAACACAATTTAAAACATTTACTAGCCATTGACACAAACCGCCAAATTCTTGTGTAGACAAACCAAGTCTGCCGTAACAGACCGCAGTTTTTGAATTTGCAAATTTGCGGGCTAATAACTTAATATTAGTTGCATTTATACCTGTTATTTTTTCTATTTTTTCTGGTGGATATTGTTTTACCAATTCTCTAATTGTTTCCCAACCATTTATATGATTTGCTAAATGTCCCATCCTAGCTAAATTTTCTTCAAAAATCACTTGTATTAAAGCTAGCAATAAAAAAGCATCGGTACCCGGTTTAATATGGTAATGTGTATTGGCAATTTTTGAAGTTTCAGTAAATCTAGGGTCAATGACTACTACTTCACCTCCACGTTTTTTAATGGCTTTTAGTCTTTTAGAAAAATCAGGAGCAGTCATAATACTTCCATTAGAAACTACCGGATTTCCACCCATGATAAGCATAAAATTGGTGCGGTCAATATCAGGAATTGGAAACATTAAATAATGTCCAAACATCATTAATGAGGCAAAATGATGAGGTAATTGGTCTATTGAAGTTGCTGTATATTTTTGATTTGACCCTATACTTTGCAAGAATGGAGCACCAAATGCCATTAAACCGATATTGTGTACTGTTGGATTGCCTCGGTAAGAACCTACAGCATTTTTTCCATACTTTTTTTGAATAGAGATTAGATTTTCTACAACCTCATCATATGCTTGCTCCCAAGAAATATTTTGCCAACCGGTTGCTGTTCTTTTTATAGGCGTTTTAAGACGATCTTTATCATGATAAAGATCTTGT
>DEIV01000127.1:10321-14978 GCA_002352665.1 Flavobacteriaceae bacterium UBA2765 | reverse complement strand
ACATCATTTTTATCTCCTTTTATAGATAAAATTTCTGTTCCGTTATGTAAAATTTCTAATCCACACATTGCCTCACAAAGGTTGCATGTACGAAAATGTGTTTGTTGGTTTTTCATTAATTAATTTTCTGAGTTAGACTCAGTCTTTGGTAGCTTACTCCAATGTTTGACAAGCCATTAATCCGCCATATTCTAATGCAATAGTTCTGTCTTTTGATATTTTTTGATATTCCGGACTAGTAATTACGCCTAAAAAATGGTCAACAGATGGGTATTCTACTAAAAAGATCATATCAGGTTGATTACCAGAATCACCTACAACCGTAGTTACGATTGCACCTTTCCAGATTAATTTTGCCTTTGCATTTGCAACAAAAGCCAATGTATTTTTATAATATCGGCTGTATGCTTCTTTACCTGTTTCATCACCCGCTTCAGTTTTTTCTTTGAATTTGATTATATTCACCATCACTACTGGTGTGTTTTTTGGATAAGACATTAGCTCTACCATTTGTTCTTGTGACGGTTTTATTTGTTTAAGTAACATAATGATTGGTTATTAATAAATTAATTTAGGGTAAGATATGAAATTTTCTTCAAAAAAAATTATACACAATAAACGCCAAAATGCCAGTAATGGATAAGAAGTATTTGTTATTAAATTATAAATAATTCAGATTTAGCATCTCAATTAATCGTAATCTAATAATTCGAAACAGCGTGTTAGTCCTCCAAACCTTTTCGATTTTTCATACGATAATACATTATATAAGCTATAATAACAAGGACGGCAAAAGGTAAATATGTACCAATTACTACACCAATTTCATAACCGCTATCTGGAGCATTTTCTATTTTTTCTTTAATATCTACTTGTTGTAAAAATAGGAGCATGGTTAACTTCATTTTTTCTTATTTTTTCCTCTTTTGTAAAAGTAAAAAATAATGGCTGCTGCAATTAAAACGTAAAAGAAAATTTGTCCAACATTTTCTCCCAAAGCCTCTGCATCAGAAGTTGTTTCTTGTACTAATAAAGTAATAGCTAAATTCATTTTATAAAATTTTTAAGTGATTGTTTGGTAAAATCTGATAAGGCTAATTTGCCACTTATCTCTGCTCTTTCCGTTAATAATTTATCCCAATGTGAAGTATCTTTCCAAAGTATTTTTTTCATTTTCATCAAAGCTTCAGGGTTATAACTAGCCAATTTTTTTGATAGATCCTCTACATATTCATCCATATCTTTTATGTTTTCAAAAACTCTTGAATATAAACCTACATCTTTTGCCCAGTATGCGGTATGCCAATCAGTAGCCTCTAAAGCAAGTTTACTAAATGCAGCTATACCTGTTTTACGTGTTATTGCCGGTTCAATTACAAAAGGGCCAATACCAATGGTGAGTTCTGATAATTTAATATCGGCTTTTTCAGTAGCAAAACAATAATCTGTAGCCGCAATAATCCCAACTCCACCACCAACAGCTTTACCTTGTACTCTACCAATAATTAATTTATTACAAGATCGCATAGCATTGATTAAATTGGCAAAACCAGAAAAGAAAAGCTTGCCATCTTCTAAGTTATGAATTGCTATCAATTCATCAAATGAAGCACCTGCACAAAAAGTCCTATCTCCTTCACTTTGTAAAATAATTACATGTATACTTGTATCATTACTTAAGCGATTAATATTTTCTATCAATCCATTTAAAAGTGTAGTAGGAAAAGAATTACTCGCCGGATGATGAAAAGTAATAGTGGCAATTTTTTCTCTTACGCTGGTTAATACTGTACCCTTATCCATTGTTGTTTGCTTCAATTATTACACCATTAGCTATAACATTTCTGTCAATTTTACGCATTAATCCTTGTAAGACTTTCCCTGGACCAACTTCTGTAAATTCGGTAGCACCATCAATAATCATTTGCTGAATAGATTGAGTCCATTGTACAGGTGCTGTTAATTGTGCCACTAAATTCTTTTTAATATCATTCGCATTATTTACTGCTTTTGCAGTTGCATTTTGATAAATAGGGCAAATGGGTTCACTAAATATGGTGTTTTCAATAGCTGTAGCCAATTCTTCACGAGCAGGTTCCATTAAAGGGGAGTGAAAAGCACCTCCAACAGGCAATACCAAGGCTCTTCGGGCACCAGCTGTGGTCAATGCTTTACATGCTTCGGTAACTGCATTAGTTTCACCGGAAATAACCAATTGTCCAGGGCAATTATAATTGGCAGCAACCACAATTCCTTCAGTACTAGCACATATGTCTTCAACGATGTTATCGTCTAATCCTAAAACTGCTGCCATAGTTGAAGGCTGTAGTTCGCATGCTTTTTGCATAGCTAAAGCACGCTGAGAGACTAATTTTAGACCATCCTCAAAAGACAAAACGCTATTCGCAACCAAAGCAGAAAATTCACCTAAAGAATGTCCGGCTACCATTTGCGGATTAAAATTTTCACCCAAAGTTTGAGCCAAGGCAACAGAATGAATAAATATGGCAGGTTGCGTTACTTTGGTTTCTTTTAATTGTTCATCAGTACCTTCAAACATAATGTCTGTTATAGAAAATTCTAAAATACTGTTGGCACTTTCAAAAAGAGCTTGAGCTATTGGAGATTTTTCATAAACATCTAAACCCATTCCTGAAAACTGAGCTCCTTGTCCCGGAAAAATATATGCTTTTGCCATTTTATAATAATTAAATGTCAGGTTTTAAAATGTAAAAGTATTAAATCTTTGTGAGAAATATTTTTTATTTTTATCTATCTTTGAAAAAGGATGAATTTAAAGGATAAACTGTTAGCACATAAAATTTACCTCAATTTTGCGGCTATTTTTATTACGGCACTAGTTGTTTCTAATTTAATTTTTCAAAAATTTTTTTCATGGAATCCTTTCGGTTTGTATGATTTTGAATTGTCAGTAGGAATTTTACCTTACCCGATTACATTTTTGGTAACTGATTTAATTTCTGAAATTTATGGAAAACGAAAAGCTAATAAAGTAGTAACTGCGGGTATTTTTGCTTCAATTTTTGCACTAATTATTATTATTGTTGCAGACGGGGCTCCTGCAACACAATGGTCACCGGTAAATAATGAAATTTACCATAAAGTTTTTGGGTTTTCTTCTATTGCAGTGTTCTCATCGATGGTGGCTTATTTGTTAGCTCAGTTTGTTGATATTAGAATTTATCATTTCTGGAAAAAATTAACCAAAGGCAAGCATTTATGGTTGCGAAATAATTTTTCGACCGTCTCTTCTCAATTTTTAGACACTTTTTCAGTATTAATACTATTATGTTCATTCGAGGTAATAGAATGGAATTTATTTGGAAAATTATTATTAAACGGATTTTTATTTAAGGTATTAATTGCCTTAATTGACACACCTTTTTTATATTTTTTTGTATATCTATTTAGAAAGAAGTTTAATTTAAAACCAGGAGAAGAGATTCAGTTAATAGAAGCTTAAACTAAATTGTTTTTAAGAGCATAAACAACCAAACCAATTCTGTTCTTAACTTCCAATTTTTTGAAGAGTTGTTCTCTATATCCATCTATGGTTTTTGGACTTAAATGCATTACATCTGCAACTTCTTTATAAGTCATTTCCGTGCTTGCCAGTTTTAAAAATTCCAATTCTCTTTCTGTGAGTTCTTTTTTCCCCTTTTCATTATTATCAATATCTGTATGTAAAGAGTGTACTAATGTATCTGACACCCTCTTAGAGTGGTAATAACCATCCTTAAGAAGACTATATAATGCTTCAAGTAAAATATCGGGATGTATATCTTTAAGTAAATATCCTTTGGCACCATTCCTTATCATTTTTAAAATGGAATTTTCATCATCATCCATAGATAAACCTAAAACCTTAATGTCGGGGTAGTTCTTATTCAATAATTGTGTTGTCTCTATACCATCCATTATAGGCATGTTTAAATCCATTAAAGCAATTTCGGGTAGCTGAGATGTGTTTTGTAATTCGTCAATAAATACTTTACCATTTATGGCGTGATGTGTGACAATAAAATCGTCAAAAGTATTTATTAAACTTTTTAAAGATTGTGCAAAAAGCAAATGATCATCGATTATGGCAATGGTATGTTTAGACATCTTTTTTGTGTAATGGATAGGTTAAAGTTAAGCAAACTCCTTTATCTTTTTCAGAATTTAGATCAAAATCGGTTTTAATAAGTTGAGCCCTGCTTTTCATGTTTATCAAACCCGAACCTTTATCAGTAGTATCTAAATCAAATCCGATGCCGTAATCTTTTACAATAATTATCAATTTATTATCGGTATAATTAAGTAATACTTTTAATTTGGCGGCTTTAGAATGTTTTACGGTATTTGATAAAAATTCTTGCAAAATTCTAAACAGAATAATTTCATCTTTTTGATCAATAGTTATTGATTTTCCTTTTATGTTAAAAGTTGCATTCATAAAATTCAATCTATTCAGTCTTTGAATCTCAATATTTAATGCTTCATCTAATCCAATATTTCTAACTACTTCAGGATTCAAAATTTTTGACAATGACCTTATTTCTTGTAAACTCTTTGAAATGATTTCTCCGGTTTCTTCAATTATAGATTTGTGATTTTCGGCTAATGTAGGTTGCAACATGTTTAATTGCATTCT
>DEIV01000127.1:2061-10285 GCA_002352665.1 Flavobacteriaceae bacterium UBA2765 | reverse complement strand
GTTTCTAATTGCGATTTAATAATTTCTTCTTCAAAGCGTTGTTTAGATTCTTTTTGTTCATTTAAAAATTTAACTTTTTTATTTTGAAAAATACTAAAGATGATAATGATGATAACAATTAGCAACACTACGGTAAGTGTTGTTATTAAAATTAAAATGGTGATATCTTCTTGCTTCATAAAGAAATTTTAAATTGAACTCAAGTTTTGAGAAAGATAACTATTCAGAAGTAAAGATTGACAATTTGTTTTTAATAATATTACGTAGGTTTTTATTATCTATTAACAGCTTATTTTTTATATGTTGAAAAACACTAAAAAACACTATCATAGCTATGGTAAATACCAATACTATGATTGTGCTTATTACAATAATTAATGTTACTCTTTCTTGCTCCATATAAATCCGAATGAAAAAATTGAATACATCACAACAGCCAAGATATACATAATAAGAAATATGTTATTTCCAATATCATTATCATGAATAAGAGCATAGCCATTTATTTTTATGGAAAATGGAATAGTACCGGCATGAAAAAGTAATAAACCAACGCTTATCCAAAATAATAAAGTTCTATGAAAAATCACTATTTTATCTGAAGTTAATAATTCTATAAAATAAAATATTACGGTAATAATAACAAAAAGAGAACCTGCTATATATGGTAATTCAGACCATTCTAAAATAAAACTTTGAATAAAAATCCAGTTGATAATCGAAATAAATATATAAGATACCATGAAAATTTTAATCCATAGTTTAAATTTAGAATTTTCTATGACTTTGAAATATATATAATAGATTACAGGAAAGAATATAATATATAGTAAATTGACTATCCATAAATTATAAATTACTCCATTTACATCTTTTACTATTAAAATCTCTTTTTCTTTAATATAATCACCAAAGAATTCGGTAAAAACAATGTACCATAATAGAAATAGTAAATATTTTAAATGTGTGTTCTTATATTTATAAAAATATATTGAACCTGTTATAGCAGCAATTAGTTCGAAATATTTTATCGAACCTCTAATTGTTGATATGGATAAATCTAGTGTTAAACTCAATTTTTTTTATTTTAATTTGGAGGGCTTCCAGTTCCACCATTTAATATTAAACCTTCACTAGCCAATAAGGCAGTTGTTGTAAAAAAACTTGCTTTATCTGCTTTTTGTTCCTGTGGGGATTGATAATCTCTACTTTTTAATGCGTCTTTTATAAAAGTTACTTTTTCTTTATCGCCATCAGCTATTAATGTATAACCTGATTGCACTTCATTATTTTTTGTGGTAGGTGCAATAAATAAAGTTTGATGATTTTCTTCATTACCTTTATCACCTTTAGGATATACGCTAAAATAAAATTGTAGGCCTTCTGGTTTTACATGGTTGTCAGCAGATTTCTTTTCAACATATGCAATATAATTTTTAATAGTTTCTAAATTTAACCATACTGTTCGGGTGTCATTAAACTCCTTTCCATACATTACTTTTAGAGTGTCTTCTGTTATAGCAATTCGCTGTTCTCCATATTTTTTATACATGATTGCAGCTTTTTCCAATTTAATAAGGTGAGCCAACATTTCTTTAGAAGGTTCTTGGTAGTCAATTTGCGGTTTTTCTACTTTTTCACAAGAAACCAATAGCATTGTTATAATAAAACATAAAATAGCAATTCTGCTACTTATTGAATTTTGTAGATTTAAATTTTTCATAATTAGTGGTTTAGGATTATGTATTTGCAAAGTACAAATAATATTAAAGAATTGAAAAGGGGATTTTTCCCCTTTTTTGTCAGGTAAAAATCCCCTGTAAAATAAGGATTTTTCCTCTTGATTGGTCTTGATTTACGTTATATATTTGTACCAGAGAAATAGTTGAAAGAAAAATTCTTAGATAATGTAAATAGAACAAATTCTTGCTATGAAAATTTTTGCTATGAAGATAGCTGCTATGAAAATTTTAGAATGGGAGAATTGCTATGAAAAAGAAATTTACAATCTAAGAATTTTTTATTTTCTGTTGTATAGGTAGCTATCATAACCATTTAGAAGGTTATGAAGTAGATCTATAATATGCCTTAGATTGTTATACTTACATAATAACCTTCACTTCCACGGATATTAAAAACAGTATCATCTTCAAAAATAAGATATTGACCTTTTATTCCTTTTAGAACTCCATTATAATATGGATTTTTATCGAGGCTTAGGCTTTTTACTTTTTTAGGATATTGCAATACCGGAAATTCTATAAGTGTTTCTTTTATATGATTTTCTAAATAGTAAGGCTTAACTTTTTCTGGGATAAATGCAGCTAATTTCTCTTTTACTGCAATCAGATCAACATCTATAATAGTATTTGTTAACATTTTACGCCAATTGGTCTTATCTGAAACATGTTCTTTTAGAGCAAGTTCTGTAATACCTGCCAAATATCTATTGGGTACTTCTACAATTTCAATAGCTTCATGTGCACCTTGATCTATCCATCGCGTAGGAATCTGACTTTTTCTTGTAACCCCCACTTTTACATTACTTGAGTTGGCTAAATATACAATATGAGGTTGCAATTGTACTTTTTTTTCATAGTCCAGGTCACGATCTTCTTTATCTAGATGTGCTGTACTCAATTCAGGTCTTATAATCCAATCTGCCGCCTGAGGAATATCAAAAAAACAGCTCTTACAAAAACCTTGTCTGTATATAGGTTTGTCTAAATGACAATGCAAACATTCATATTTGATAAATGAAATTTCTAAGGTTTTATTAAGTGCTTGATTTACATTGATAAAATCATTTTTTAATTGTAGATAATACTGAACGGGAGAACCAATTTCAGCCATCATTTTTTGTAAAACACCTTCAAATTTCATAGAAATTAATTTTATTTTTTAAGTCTGAATACTGTTGATCTTTCACAACAAAAAACTTGTTTAGGATTTCTTACCAATCACTTTTATAGTACTCTTCACTTTTTCAGCAATTTTTCGTGCAGTATTCAAATCTTGATGTACAATAGTTACATGCCCCATTTTTCTATAAGGTTTGGTTGTTTTTTTACCATAAATATGCGGTGTAACACCATCCATTTTTAAAATGGTTTCTATATTTTCATAAACAACGTTACCAATATAGCCTTCTTCACCTACCAAATTTACCATAACTCCATTTACTTTATTAGAAGTATTTCCTAAAGGTAAGTTTAGAATAGCACGTATATGTTGTTCAAATTGGTTGGTATATGAAGCCTCTATGCTATAATGACCACTATTATGAGCTCTTGGGGCAGCCTCATTTACAATAATTTCATCCTCCTTTGTTAAAAACATTTCAACTGCCAATAAACCTACATGTTGAAAAGCTTGAGAGACTTTTAAGGCAATATGTTCTGCATTTTCAGCAATTTTCTTAGGAATTCTTGCCGGACAAATTACATATTCAACTTGATTGGCTTCTGGGTGAAATTCCATTTCAACCACAGGATATGTTTTTACTGCTCCATCAATATTTCTAGCTATAATGACGGCCAGTTCATTTTTAAAAGGTATCAATTTTTCAACAATACACTCTACATTTGGTAAAGTTTCTAAATCAGCAAAAGACTTTATAATTTTAACACCTGTACCATCATATCCAAATTGTGCACTTTTCCAAACAAATGGAAAATCTAAAGTTTCATGTTTTAAAGCAGTTTCAATTTCATCAGCATAAGCAAAACGTGAAAACTCGGCAGTAGGAATATTATGATCTATATAAAATAATTTTTGTTTTGCTTTATTTTGAATAGTCCTTATGGTTTTAGCTGAAGGATAAACAATTACCCCCTCTTTTTCAAGTTTTTCAAGTGCATCAACATTTACATTTTCAATTTCAATAGTTAAAGTATCTACTTTTTTTCCGAATTGATAAACGGTATCGAAATCGAGCAAGCTGCCCACATAAAATTCATTGCAAATATAGGCACATGGAGCATCTTTACTAGTGTCTAAAACACAAGTGTAAATATCAAACTTTTGTGTTTCTGTCAAAAGCATTTTACCAAGTTGGCCACCTCCTAAAATACCTAGTTTAAAATCTGAAGAAAAATAAGTGTTCATTTAAAATTTGAAATAATTAAAGTATCGCCATTTTTTACCACATTGTAGGCTTTAGCCGGATATGGTGTGCCACTTTGTGGAGCCCCGCCAAGTGCCAAAGCAAATTTAGAATTATCGCAAGTACAAATCATATGCAATCCGTCAACAGTCATTTTAGTACATTCATTAGGAGCTAAATGCGGACAAACCAAATCATAGGCAAAATAATTGTCATTGATACCATGATATACAACAATACCCTTAATACCCCCAGAAATTTCTACATAACCGCCAACAAATAAAAGATCATTATTAGAGGGGTTATTTAAAAAAACAGTAGTATTTACTGCAACATTCGGCAAAACAGGATTGTTATCGTCAGTATTAGAACAACCAAGTAATCCAATTAAAAGAAAGATGCCAAGTATTTTTTTCATTCAAAAAATTTTCTTGCAAGGTACAAATTACTTGTAAATAATAATTATTTTGTACATTTACAATTGTATTAAAATCTCATCTCAAACAATTAGAGCTGGGATTTTTGTATTTTATTAAAAATGATAGCGTTATGAGTAAAATTTCTTATTACACAGCAGAAGGATTAAAAAAATTAAGAGAAGAGTTAGAGCACCTTGAACATGTTGAAAGACCAAGAGTAACTAATGATATTGCAGAGGCACGAGATAAAGGTGATTTAAGTGAAAATGCAGAATATCATGCGGCAAAAGAAGAGCAATCTTTATTAGAATATAAAATTGCTCAATTAAAGAATGTGGTGGCATCTGCTAGATTGATTGACGAATCGCAATTAGATACTAGCAAAGTGTTAGCATTATCTACTGTAAAAATTAAAAATACAGCTAATAATATGGAGTTTGATTATACTTTGGTGGCCAACTCTGAGGCCGATTTTAAAGCCGGTAAAATATCGGTAGATTCTCCTATCGGTAAAGGGCTATTAGGTAAAAAGGTGGGTGAAATAGCTGAAGTAAATGTGCCTAATGGTATTATGAAATTTGAAATTTTAGAGATTAAAAGAACTTAAAATAATGTCAATATTTACCAAAATAATTAACGGAGAAATTCCTTGCTATAAAGTTGAGGAAAATGATGATTTTTTTGCTTTTTTAGATATCAATCCAAATGCGAAAGGGCATACCTTAGTAGTTCCTAAAAAGGAAGTAAATAAATTATTTGATTTAGACAAAGCTACTTATCAAGGACTCATGGAATTTTCAAGAAAAGTTGCTTTAGCCATAGAAAAGGCATTGCCTTGTAAAAGAGTTGGTATGACAGTTATTGGACTTGAGGTACCACATGTACATGTGCATCTCATTCCTTTAAATTCAATGAAAGATGCAACTTTTCAGCATAAAGTGAATTTAAGTAAAGAAGAATTTGAAGAGGTGGCCGGTAAAATCAGACATGAATTGAAATAATTTTTCGCAAATTGATATAGGTCGGCTGAGGCATAAATTGCACTAAAAATTTACCTTATATAATTCGCAAATGTGGCTTGTTGGGTTTTTTACAATTCCCGTAACAACACACTCATAGTAGTTCCTACACCTAGTTCAGATTTCTCGACTTGAATTTTACCATCGTGATAGTCTTCAATAATTCTTTTTGTAAGTGATAAACCTAGACCCCATCCTCGTCTTTTAGTAGTATAACCCGGCTCAAATATTTTTTTATAAATATTTTTTGATATTCCCTTCCCGGTATCAGATACAAGGAGCTGCATGAACTTACTGTCTTTAGACTGTACTTTTATTCTTAAAGTACCTTTTCCTTCCATTGCATCTATGGCATTTTTCACTAAATTTTCTATTACCCATGTAAATAATTGAGGGTTGATCATGGCATAGATTTTTTCATTTTCATCAGTATCAAAATGATAATCAATTAGTTTAGAACTTCTCGAGGCATAATAATCAAAAGATTTTTTTGTTTCCAGGACAATATCATGTCTGGTGAGTTTAGGGATGGATCCAATTTTAGAAAATCTGTTAGCAATGGTATTTAGCCGCTCTATGTCTTTTTCTATTTCTACAACAGTGTTTTCATCTGTATTGTCCATTCTAAGAATTTCTACCCAACCTAATAAAGAGGACAAAGGTGTTCCAATTTGATGTGCAGTTTCTTTTGCCATTCCCGCCCAAAGTTTATTTTGCTCAGCTACTTTATTAGATTTAAATACCAAATAGATAACTATTCCAAAAAGAAAAAGAATAAATAATAATGCCAGAGGGTAATATTTTAATTTATTTAGTAAATTAGAATTGCTATAATAAATAAAATCAGTAGTTGTGCCAGATTTACCTTCTCTTGTAACAGTTAATGGACTGTTATCTTGTTTCATATCAGTTAATTGATTGGTAAGATACATTCTATCTCGATCTGATAATTTGTTGTAATTCAGCTCATTACTTTCAACTTCCAAATTGAACCAACCTTTAATAAGATCATCTTCGTTAGTAATGATCATTGGAATATTTTGATTACTTGCAATAATTTTTCCTTCTAAAGTTATATCAGCATCTAAATCTGTAGAACTCATGTTTTTTAGGGCTACAGCTAATACCTCCATTTTAAATCTTTCCTCTTGTTTGAAGTTTTTAAAGAAAGTATTGGTGTTCCATAAAATAAGAGCAACCAGTAAAAAGGCTGCTGTGATTAATATCCATCGAAGTATATTCTTATTCAGGGGGAGATTCATTATAACAAATATAAAATTATCTCTTGATATAACTAAGAAAAATAGTTGTTATTATATTTGATAATTGAGTATTTTTGTTTTTTATTAACAATTTATGATGTTAACCATAGACACCAAAAAGATATCTACTTCTAAATTACACGCTTATTTGTTAAGTGCAATTTCACCAAGGCCAATTGCTTTTGCCAGTACCATTGATATAGAAGGGAATTCTAATTTATCTCCGTTTAGTTTTTTTAATGTATTTAGTGCCAATCCGCCAATACTAATTTTTTCACCGGCCAGAAGGGTAAGAGATAATACTACTAAACATACATTGGAGAATATTCATCAAGTTAAAGAAGTAGTTATAAATGTAGTTAATTATACTATGGCACAACAAATGTCATTGGCCAGTACAGAGTATGCCAAAGGGGTTAATGAGTTTGAAAAAGCCGGATTTACCATGTTGAAGTCTGATACTATTAAACCTTATAGAGTTGCAGAATCACCCATTCAATTTGAATGTAAAGTTAATGAGGTTATGGTATTGGGAAGTGAGGGTGGAGCAGGTAATTTAATTATTTGCGAAGTTTTAAAAATACACATCAATAGGAGTGTTTTAGATAAAAATGATAAGATTGATCAAGAAAAACTAGATTTAATTGCAAGAGCTGGCGGAAGCTATTATTCAAGAGCAAAAAAAGGATTTTTTGAAATAGCAAAACCGTTGACTAGTTTGGGGATTGGTGTAGACCAGATTCCAACTGATATTAAAAATAGTAATATTCTAACAGGAAACAATTTAGGGATGCTTGCCAATGTTGACTGTACGCCTAATCAACAAGATGTTAATAACTTTGCAAAGGATAATCCGGTATATATAGGATTAGAAATACAAGAAAAACATAAATTTGCACAAGAATTCTTAGAAAAGAATGATGTAAACAGTGCTTGGAAAGTACTATTAATTAAATAAAAACAATGGAAATTACAGGTAAAATAAAAAAAATAGACGAAACAAAAACTTACGGCACTAGTGGATTTAGAAAACGTGAATTGGTAGTAACTACCGATGAACAGTATCCTCAAATGTTACAAGTAGAATTTATACAAGACAAATGCGATTTGTTAAATAATTATCAAGTTGGTGAAGATGTTAAAGTAAGCATTAATTTGAGAGGTAGAGAATGGATCAATCCTGAAGGAGAAGCTAAATATTTTAATTCTATTCAAGGATGGAGAATTGAAAAATTACAAGCAGGTACGTCTAATGAAGTACCACCAATTGAAGCTGTTGATGCTTTTGAACCAGCAGATAATGTGTCTGACGAAGAGCCGGACGACTTACCATTTTAGTAAGGTAGCAATTTTTCAAGTGAAACAAAGAAAAATTGCGTAACCGAACTAATCCCGCCATTTAGCGGGATCTGTTTGATT
>DEIV01000127.1:0-2000 GCA_002352665.1 Flavobacteriaceae bacterium UBA2765 | reverse complement strand
AATTGCGTAACCGAACTAATCCCGTATTTTAGCGGGATCTGTTTGATTGAAGTATTAAGATTTTCAAGTGAAACAAATAAAAATTGCATAACCGAACTAATCCCCCAATTTAGTGGGGTCTTATTAATTAAACTTTCAAAATCCTTTTAGTATCTTGCTAAAAGGTTTTTTATTATATATGGTACTTTTATCTGATAAATTATGGTTCCCACCTGTTAAAACAGCTTCTCCTGAAGGTATTGTTGCCTTTGGAGGTGATTTGTCTGCAAATAGATTACTCTTGGCCTATAAAAGTGGAATTTTTCCATGGTATAATGAAGATGAGCCAATAGTTTGGTACAGTCCTAAACAACGGATGGTTCTTTTTCCTAATGATTTAAATATCTCTAAAAGTATGAAAGTGCTACTTAGAAAGGATATTTTTAAAATAACATTCAATCAAAATTTTAGAGAAGTTATCAATGCTTGCAAAACTATGTATAGAAAAGACCAAGGTGGAACTTGGATTACTGATGAAATGGAACAAGCATACATACATTTGCACCAATTGGGTTATGCAAAATCTGTTGAGGTTTGGTTAGATAATACATTGGTTGGAGGACTGTATGGTGTAGATCTAGGTACTGTTTTTTGTGGAGAAAGTATGTTTAGTAAAGTTTCTAATACCTCTAAAGTTGCTTTTATTTGTTTAGTAGAAAAATTAAAAAAGGAACATTATAAACTCATAGATTGTCAAGTGTATAATGAACACCTAGAAAGTTTAGGAGCTAAAGAAATACCAAGAGCTGAATTTTTGAACTATCTTTGAATCATTAAAAAGAGCAAATGAAATTAAATTCAATAATAAGAATTACGGTAATATTAACTTTAGTTTTACTTAATGTGGGCTGTGACCAGTTGTCTAAAAAAATAGTTAGAGAACATATTGCTCCAAATGAAAGAATAGAGGTGATTAAAGATAACCTAATTTTAATGAAAGTTGAAAATACAGGGGCTGCCTATAGTTTTGGGTCTGATCTAAATCCAATAATTAAAAGAATTGTTCTACAAATTTTGCCTGCTATTGTTCTTATTATTATGTTATATCTTTCTTTGATAAAATCAAAGTATCCTAACGAAATGGTTTTTGGTTTCTGCTTTATTATAGGTGGTGGTATAGGTAATATATTTGATAGAATAGTGTATGGTTCTGTAACTGATTTTCTTTATGTTGACTTAGGGTTTTTCAATACAGAAATATTCAATTTGGCAGATGTTTCCATTGTAATAGGATCATTAATATTATTAGCCCATACTATTATAGATTGGTGGCAAAACAATCATCCAAATAAATTCTTAGAGTCATGAACATTAAAAATGCACAATTAGAAGTTGAAAAATGGATACAAGAGCATGGTGTACGTTATTTTAATGAGCTCACTAATATGGCTCAGTTAACAGAAGAAGTTGGTGAAGTGGCAAGAATAATTGCCAGAAGGTATGGTGAACAAAGCGAAAAAGAAAGTGATAAAGATAAAAATTTAGGTGAAGAATTGGCTGATGTTGTATTTGTGGTGCTTTGTTTGGCAAATCAGACAGGTATTGATTTACAGACCTCATTTGACGAGAAAATGAAGATCAAAACCAAACGCGATCACGATAGGCACCATAACAATGAAAAACTAAAATAATCATGACATTTATAGATAAAATAAAAACCACTTTTTTTTGGAAAAGGGCATTTATGATTATTATACCTTTTTTTATAGTCTTGGTAATTATTTCATTACTCTTCAATAGTTTTTCAGCTATTATTCAATTCGATTTAGCAGAAATAAAAATGCAGAATTTTGAGGATGGTAAATGGAAAAATTTCTTTGTAACCAAAGGAGTAGTTAGTATTTTATATGGTATTTGGGTAACTCAGAAGAATATAAAATAGTTATAACTTATGTCGTCTTTTTATCCTTTAGAAAAGAATATAGTATAGATTGAAAAAAGGAAAGTAATAAACTAAAAAG
>DEIV01000146.1 GCA_002352665.1 Flavobacteriaceae bacterium UBA2765 | reverse complement strand
ACTCAACCATACGTATATCTTGGTCTTCTTTGGCAGGGTATAACTTTTTTAAATTTATATTATTTGCTTTACCCATTTTATAGGTCTCTAGAAAATACCATTTAGAATCTATTTTAAAATAATACTCACTCATATATATATATATATATATTGGGCTTTTGTATATAGTTCTTCAAACTTTTCTAACCATTTTCCATGGTCTTTTTCTTTAGCTGTAAACTCGTAAGTATCTTCTATTTCTTCGTTTGTAAAAGGGTCTACAAATTTTTGTCTTGTAGTATCTCCATTAATAGCCCAAGTTAAATACTCACCGCCTAATATTATAGTACCATCTTTTAGTGTTTTATATGAATTGTCAATTACATCAATTTCTTTACCTAAACTTGTAATACGTTTTGTTTGATAAATACTTCTTTCCAGTTTTTGCTCTTTATACCCATACTCTATTATATTTTGATTTTGTTTATCAACTAATATATCTCCTCTAATTTCAAATTTTTCATCAAAGATTTCTATCACTTCATAATTTTCACTTCCCTGATGTTTATGCAGTTCTTGAAAATCATTATGGTTAATTTTGTTTTGTGGATTCATGGTACAACTGCTTAGTGTTAATAAAACAAAAAACATAATTAGGTTCTTCATTATTAATTGTTTTTGACAGGTTTGGTATTTATTTTGCCTATATTATCTCTTTTTATCGCCACCTCTTTTTGTAACTTTTCTTGTATCTTTATGAGGTCTTTGTCTGTAATTCCAAACATCTTTTGCAATTTGGTAAATTCTTCATCATAATAATCTGGGTCATGGTAGATTAAATCTTCATCAAACTCAGGTTTTTTCACAGCAACATTATCTATTTTTTGTTGCCTTTTCTTTGCTAATTCTTCCTTGAGCTTTTTCTGTTTGGCTTCTAATTCCTTAGCTGTAAGTCTCAACTTTTTTTCCATTCTTGCCTTTTCTACATCAAGAAAAGCAGGTTCATGATATAATAGTTCTTTTGCATTTGTATCTTTATGTACATAGGCTTTAATTACGTTTGTGATATAAGCATTGTCGGCAATTGAAGTACTAATTAATATTTTTTTTGCTTTTGCTCCCTCAATATATTTTTCTGCTTTTTCTCGTTTTGCTTCTTCGGTTTTATCTTTATCAGTATACTCGACTCGATAAAACTTTTGGTCGCCTGCTCTTTTAATTCGTTCCCAAATAGTATCATTGCCTAAACTGTCATTAAAGGCCGATGAATTTTTTAATATTTTTTTATTATTAATAAATTCTACAGGGCTGAAGTGGGCATAAAGGTCGGCTATTTGGATACGAGCATAATGGTAAATAACCTTACGAAACCAATAATCTAATTCTTAACTTTTTTGCTTGTCCAAAAAAGTTACAAAAAAAAGACACCTTGCTTTTTCGGTGACCCGCTTTCGATTTGATAGCTAAACTGAAAGAACTCAACTCTTGCTTTGGGCAAGAGCTTCAAACAGCTTTCCGTTTTTAACGCTATACTACATCGAGCGGGTACCCCCACCTGCAAAAGCTATGGAAACCCTCAATGATTTTACTTTTTTTTATTTTTAACCCAGTCCTTATATTCCTCTGTTTCTATAGACTTTTCTTTGTCTATTATCTTATAACCCTCTTTATCTCTTTTATATACGATCAGATTATATCGCCTTTAGGGTAGTGGATGTTTTAAAAATCATAAAATTGTTGCCAACCCTTATGCTACAGAACTTGTACTATCTATATCTGAATCTAATTGTGCTAAATAATTTTCTGGTGAAATAGATAAATATTGTTTTGTTGAAGCAATTTGAGTTTTTATATTGTTCATACCATGTTGTAATATGACATAATCATTAGGTTCATAGGTTTCCATATAATCTATAATATGATTTTGTAACTTAGTGTGACCTGCTTTACTGTCAAAAATATTGGGCATTAACTCTTTATAATAATGGTCTATACTTCCTTTTAAGTTATCAAAATGTTTACCTGCTTTATCAAATAATTCCTCTGCTTTGTTTAACTTTTGCTCTAAACTTTTATTAAATTTATTAATTTGAATATTTAATTGCTCTTTTGCATTCTCTAAATTTTGATTAATTATATTTTGAGTTCTTAGTTTGAAATTTTCAAAATCTTCTTCTAATTGTTTTATAATTTTACGGTATTTTCTTTTTAACTCTTCTGTAAGTTCATTAGCAAGCTCCTTTAATTCTTCAATTTTATTTGCTATTTCATCAATATAATTTTCAATTACAACTATTGCAACTTTTATTGCAACTTTAAAATCTGCATATTCTTTTTTAAGCTTTTCTAATGTGTCTTTTATAAACTTACCAGTAGCCTTCATTCTTTTACGGCTCTCTTCAATTTCTTCTAGGTTTGAAATTTCTGCACCATGAGCATTTAGCCAAGTACGTGTTTCAGCATCCATCCAATCACTCTGAGAAGGATGTATCATATATTTCTTAGCAGTTTCTATAAAATGACTCGAGAGTACTTTTTTTCCTTTAAAAGGCTTGTTATCTTTTAAAGCTTTCAATACATTGCCAATATCCTTTACAGCGATCATTGCCAAATTAGCGGCTAAGGTATGTAATGGATGTTCATGATGGTCTTTTGCCAATTGGCTATGACTGGGGTTGGTACCCACTTCTCTAGATAATTCTGTGTTTTGATAGGCAGCTATTCCTATCGCTACAAGCTCCATAACATCTACCAATATAGATTTTACCAAATTCACAATAGTGACATACAAAGTGTTAATAGCACGTATAATGATGTCTGCAATAAAAGCATATAATATATTTTTTTTTGAGAGATTCGCTATAATAGAAAATAGCATACCTCGGTATTTAATCAATTCTATATAATATTTTAAAATTTTATTATAATCTAGATCTAAACCTGTCTCCTTTCCTGATTTGTTTCTTTCTTTTTGACTTTGTGCTAAATCATTCAACATGTGTAAAATAATCATATCACTAAGGTCTAGCACTAATTTACCATATTTACCACCAAACTCATTATCGCTTAAAATACCTGTAAGTGTTATTTCTTTTGGTTTTAAAGTGCCTTGTAAGACATGCACTAATGAATGTATGGTATCTAACGTAGAAAAATAACTAGAGACCAAAGGTATTTGAGCCGCATAGTTTTTACCTTTATAACTCAATACAGTACCTACCGCTAAATGTGCATCATAGATAATCACCCCATTACTATCTTTTTTAATTGCTTTTGCAAAATAAGTTGTTGATGTTTTGCTATTATTTATAGAAAAATAATAGCCATTTGCATCAAAATCATCTAATTTTTTATATGTGTTTTTAGCACTGCCACTACTAGTGTAATAAGCTTTAATTATTTCTTCTGTGCCTGAACAACTATCACTATCATCATAACTCCTTCTTTGTGCTAAATCATTTTTTACTTTAAAACGTTTACCATTTTTATAATTTTTTAATTCTGGGCTATTAAAATCGACCCAAGGATGCACTGCTATACCTGCTTTAATAATACTAATTTCACAAAAATTAGTGTGGGCAAAAAAATCTTCTACAATATGCAAGCCATTACCCAAATAACGCATGGCATCATTTTGTTTTCTTTTATCTCCACCTGCAGATGCGTATTTTTGATAAAATTTTTTAAATTGACTTTCCATTTCCGCCACCGCGGTGGTTAATCCTTTAGCGTATTTGCCAGTACCTTTACCAATATTTTCCGCCGGTTTATCTCTAATATCTTTGCCACTAGTATTTGGGTTATGATTGCGTATATGCATTTTCATACCAAATTCATCACCTATAGCAGGTTTGGCATTCATGTTACAATAATATAAGTCGTCTTTAATTCCATCAAAAACAGTAACACCCAACGGACTATCTATATGCTCTTCAGGTTTGTACACCCCTAATTCTTCTTGGTCTATACTTTTGTAATGTTTGACAAACAGCCTATAATCTAAAGCAACTTGTGCTGCTTTTAAACCTAAATCTATTAGGGTATCTTCTATAATCTCTTTCACCTTACTATCTGGCAAACCAGTTTTTTTTGGCTCTACCCAATCTCTAGCCGGTCCACCTACAGCTTTTGGATTAGAATTGTCTTCGGTAATTTTGCGCATTTCAGAAGCTGCTAATAATTCTACCACACGCGTAAATCCTTTTCTAGAAAGCATAGACAAACCAAAACCATCTAAAAAGGTTGCATCAGGATTTACACTTTCTACCTTACTTTTTTCTTCAGGAGTTAAATAGTTAAACATGGGGTTAATAAGCTGACTCATATCTCGCATATAATTGCCTATATAGAGATGACTGAGTTCTTTTTCATCCAAAATTATATCTTTACCTTTATTACCGCCCAATGCTTTTTTTTCTAGCCCAAAATGCCCATATTGTTCTAAAAGGAGATTGCCTTCGCCTGCACTAAAAAATTCTTCGCCATCGAGTTCTTTGTTTAGGTCTTGAAATTCTTGTTGAAACTCAGTAAAGTCTAATATCAGTTCGGTTTTGGCACCATCAATATAAGCATCAGCAAAGTGCAATTTTTTATCTGTAAGAAAATTAAAATTGATTAAAAAATATTTTTTGAATGTAGCTCCTTCATCGCCTTTAGTATCGCCTTGTACTAAGCTATAGGTAAAACGCAACAAATTATCTAGATAATGCCCATATTCTTCTAATAAACCACTTAATAATTTAGATTTTGCCAAAGCAATGCTTTCTTTTTTTTCTTTGCCACTGGTATTCTTGTCTCCTTCAACTGCTTGAAGTACCCATTTTTCGTTTATACGAATAATTGGGTCTGTAATTTTTTCTTTTTTAGGATCTGGAAAAGAAGCGATAAGGTTTGTAGCTCTTTTTACCACTTCTATGTTAGGATTGAGCAGTTTTTTTTCGCTCATATCTTTATACAAATCTTGAAATGCTTTTACCGGGATATTATTATTAAAAAACAGTTTAAGAAACAAATAGAAAGTACTCCCTGCCCATTCTTTAGCTAATTCTTGTACTTGCTCCATAGCATAGGTACTCTTTAACTCAACAGTTTTAGATTTAATGATTTTTTCAGGTTCATCTGGTATTACAACCTGGGTTGGCCCTTCAATAGTAGCTGTTGCTAAACCAGCATCTTGTATGGTAGCACCACCTGCTGTTTTGGCATCAACAAAAGTAAGTGGGCTATCATTAAGCAATACACCATCTGTAAATTCTATAGGGGCATCTGCACCAATACTATTATGTACCAAAACACTATCTAGGGTAGCAATAGGCACGCCGTTAAGTGTGGCGGTTGAATTTGGTACTTTTTTTACGATACCTGCAGAGGTAGGGTAATTTTCTAAAGCTATTTTTTTCTTCATAATACTATAAGGTTAATACTCCTGAGTATAAGCATATCCAAAATTTAATATGCTTGTTCGACGATAGCCAGGTTTATGTTCAAAATAGTCTGAAGATTCATCAAAGTAAAAATGTAAAAATGTTGTAAATCTTTCAGGTTCTTTTTTAAACTCCGGGTCACAATAATTATTTCCATATCCTATAATTTGATCTAAGATATCACCTAAAAAAGTTCTAAATAAGGATAAACCTTGTTCTTTTCGATAAGTATTTATTTCTTCTAGTGTACTATTAGCATGTACCAACTGCCCATCTATAAGCATATAACCTTTTAATACGGGTGAGGCATGTGCAATAGAGTCTATTCTGTTATTTCTATGTGTTGCCCCAATATCTATATTGTGTTGATAAGATGGGCTATGGCTTAAACGGATGGAGAGTCTGTAAACAAACCTATTAATAGTATCTTCATAACTTTTATTTTTCCATTGAAAAGAAAGTGGAACATCTTTATAGAATCCTATTTCATTTGCAGTATAATTCTTCCCAAATATTTTTTCAAAATTATGTAAACTATCCAATCTTACTTGCTGGTCATTATAATATAATTTACATAGTTTAACCTTAAAACGGTGTTTTTGGGCTTTGTAGGCTTGTAAGGCACTGTCTTGCTTACTAATACTATTGGTTGCAGATTGTTTATGGGTAACTGCTAACTGTTTACGAGTACAGGTTGAAGCAAATAGTATAGGTAATAATATGTAGATTAGATATTTCATGTAAATGTTAATTAGTTAAGCATTTTCTCTCCTTGGAAATGTAAAATAACCTCCAATAACAATAAATGTAATAAAAAGCACACTATACTGTGTTATATTTTTGGCAGCATGTAATGCTATAACTACAGCACAAATAAATAATGCCTGACCAAACCATAATAAAATATCATTTCGAGTGATTTTTTTAGTCATAAAATCTGTTAACATATCACCTAACTCTTTAAATGAATTTAAATTCAAAGCTGATACTATTATTTTTCTATTATTATAAATGTGTCTAATAGTTTGTATAGTAAGACTTGCAATAATTGTTATTAAAAATTGTTTCATAATTCGTCTTTTTTTTTTGGTATTAATATTTTACGGCAACTTAATCTTATTTTTCTGACCTGATACCTCTGTAAGTTTTGAACTAAATTTTGCTTTTTTACTTGCTTTTAGATCGATTTCATTTTTAGCAGCACCAAATATATCGTTTGCTTTAGTTTCATGAGTATCTTTAGCTTTAGTTAAAATATTTTCTGCATTTGTCGTAATTATTTTTGAAGCTTCAATATTTATATTTTCTTCTGTTGAAGCTATACTAAAATCTTTACCTGCGGTTTGTTTGATAGTCTCTATCGCATTTAATTTAATATTCTTCGCATTAAACGTCATGGTTTCATTAGCAGAGACTTCAATATTATTATTTGCAGTATCGATAAAAATGGTGTTGTTATTTTTGTCAATTATAGTTATACTTTCACCGTCCTTGGTATCATTTAACTCAATAACATGCCCGCTCCTGGTCTTTATCGCCTTAATATTATTATCAGGATCTGCAAAAGAGCTATTGGCTGTTTTATTAAATCCGGCACTCAGTACAAAAGGTCTTTCTGCATTACCGCCTTCAAAACCTATCAATACCTCTTCTCCTTTTTCAGGGATAAAATAAAATCCTTTATCAGCTCCGGCATAAGGTGTTACCATTTTGATCCATGGTGTAGTGCTGTCACCATCTTTTTGTTGCCAAGGAAATTGTACTTTTATCCTACCTAAACCATCAGGGTCTGCATTGTCTTTAACTATGGCACGTTGGCTTTCTGCTCTAGGGAAATTAAAGGCATTGCTGTATGCGGGATAGGCAGTACCTTCGGGTACACCCTCAAAACTATTAATATAATTACCGGAACTGCCAAATCTATGAACGATCTTAGTGATCATATAACTACCATAAGTATCTTTTTTGGATTCATCTATAAAATTAAAGCCCTGTATTTTTAAAGTATCTGCCAATCTTAATTGATATAAGATAGAAGTACCTATAGCCCTTAGCATATTAGATGTTTTACCTAAGGTATGTGCCTTGGTAGCTTCATCTACACCTTGCTGACTGCTAAACTCAGGCTGACCATGTACCCAATTATAATAACCTCGAGTATTATACAAAGTATCAGAACCTTGTTTTACGGTTTGTATATAGGGATGATTGGCAGAAGGGCTAGAACTACCGGACTGTCCTTCAAAAGGGGTATTATGAATCCAATCGTGTTGATTGACACTAAAGCCCTGTTCTTGTAAAGAGCCATGTAAACCAAAAGTTCTTAATTCTTTACCATAAAAACCTTCAACGGTTTTTTCTCCAATTCTACCCACACACAGTTCTTTACCATTATTGTATAACCATTTGCCATAGCGAGAACACATACGATGAACAAAAGCATAATCACTTTCATTATACTGTACGGTATAGGGTAGGGTAGTACCCATTTGATGGCCAAAATTCTTTTGTAATGCACTATGGTCTTTAATAGCTCCGGAGATAACATCTTGCAAGGTATTACCTTGTTCAAAACTCATACAATCAAAACGATGAGATAGCAACACATCAGGACTAAAACCACTGATAATGATGGTACCTGTAGCTGCATCAGTTTTTTGTAATTGTACATCATTTATCAAACCGACAAATTCTAGGGTATCTTGATAAGAAATACTCATTTTTTTACCAATATAGTTAATGGTTTGATCCATTAGGGCAGCCCCATAGCCTTCTTTAGCACTAGTGGCAAAGCTAACGGCAAATTGATTATGGGTTCCCATAATTTGGGTAATTTCAACTTGAAAGGTGGCATCTGCTAATACTTCTGAACCGTCTATAAATAGTTTAGATAAATTTTTGGACATAGCAATTGTTTTTTTTTGGTTAATCGATAATTTTATACTGATTATTAATCAATAATTTAACTATTGCCATTGCAAAATAATGGCAGCAAAAATAGGAGAGAGAAATTAAATTATTGTCTAGCAATCAATTATAATAACGAATATAGCATTTTTATTTTAAAAATGTTAATTTTAAACTAATAATATGCCATTTTCACAGCGTTTCATATCTAAAACGTATTTTTGCAAACGGTTTTGAAAATTGAACTCATACTGAAGGAAATAGAAGGTTGAAGCAAGAACGACCACAGTTGAGGGAATCTTATTTTTAAAGACTAAAAACTAAAGACCAAAGAATACTTTATGCGAACAAAATCTAATAAGAAAAATAAAATTAATGTAATTACTTTGGGTTGTTCCAAAAATATATACGACTCTGAAGTGTTAATGGGGCAATTACAAGCCAATGGTAAGGAAGTAGTACACGAAGAAGATCCCGAGGTTTCAGGAGATGAGGGTAATATTGTGGTCATTAATACTTGTGGGTTTATAGGTAAAGCAAAGGAAGAATCTGTAAATACGATTTTACATTATGCTCATAAAAAAGAAAGAGGAGAAATAGATAAGGTTTTTGTAACTGGTTGTTTAAGCGAACGCTATAAACCTGATCTGGAAAAAGAAATTCCAGATGTTGATGCTTATTTTGGCACACATGATCTGCCAAATTTATTAAAAGTGCTAGAAGCCGATTATAAACATGAACTCATTGGTGAACGATTGACAACCACACCTAAACATTACGCTTATTTAAAAATTGCAGAGGGTTGCGATAGGCCTTGTTCTTTTTGTGCTATCCCTTTAATGAGAGGTAAACACAAATCTACACCTATTGAAAATTTAGTGAAGGAAGCTCAATATTTAGCGGAAAAAGGGATTAAAGAATTGATTTTAATTGCACAAGATCTTACCTATTACGGACTAGATATATATAAAAAGAGAGCTTTGGCAGATTTGTTAGACGCCTTGGTTAAAGTGGAGGGTATTGAATGGATCCGTTTGCATTATGCTTTTCCAACGGGCTTTCCTTTAGATGTGCTGGAAATAATGAATAAAGAGCCTAAAATTTGCAATTATTTAGATATTCCTTTACAACATATCAATACAAAAATTTTAACATCTATGCGTCGTGGTACTACACGTGAGAAAACTAATAAATTGTTGACACAGTTTAGGGCAGCTGTCCCCAATATGGCCATTAGAACTACGTTGATTGTGGGTTATCCTGGAGAAACACAAGAAATTTTTGAAGAGCTTAAAAACTGGGTAATCGCTACACGATTTGATAGACTGGGAGCTTTTGCGTATTCGCATGAAGAAAACACGTATGCAGCTACCTTAATAGACGATGTTCCGGAAGAAGTAAAAGAGCAACGTGTATCAGAAATTATGGAGATACAAAGTCAGATTTCTTTTGAGTTGAATCAAGAAAAGATTGGTAAGATATTTAATTGTATTTTTGATAGAAAGGAAGGGAACTACTTTTTTGGTAGAACCGAGTTTGATTCGCCCGATGTTGATAATGATGTGCTTATTGATGCTACTAAACATTATGTGCAATTAGGGCAATTTGTAAAGGTAAAAATTATGGATGCAGGCGATTTTGATCTGCAGGGAGAACCAGTTTAAAATGAGAATATGATGCATAAACAAGATTCCTGTAATACAACGAGTGAAGAAATATCTTCTTGTAGTTTGACTGATGAAGGTTGTAAAACCAGTAATAACACCAAAAACTTAGGTGAATATTGGTGTGCAATTTATACAAATGCAGATGTTACTAAATTGGGTTGGTATGAATATGAATCGACACCAAGTTTAAATTTAATAGAAAAATCTAAGGTAGCTAAAGATGCATTGATTTTGACCGTAGGAGCAGGTTCAACAACATTGATTGATAGTTTGTTAGAGAAAAAATATACCAATTTAATGGCCAATGATATTAGTAGCTGTGCCTTAAATACCATTAAAAATAGAATTGGAGAAAAACAGGATAATGTAAGTTGGATTGTTGATGATTTGGTCAATCCTTCATCGCTAAAAAATATTGCTAAAGTTGATGTTTGGAATGATAGAGCTGTATTGCATTTTTTTATTGAGGATAAAGATCAAGATGCTTATTTTAAATTGCTAGATGATAAAGTTAAAACGAATGGTCATGTAATTTTGGCGGTTTTTAATTTAGAAAGTGCAACCATGTGTAGTGGTTTACCGGTAAAAAGATATGATGAGAAAATGCTTCAAGAAAAGTTGGGATCTGCTTATTTGTTGAAAGATAGTTTTAATTATATGTATACTATGCCCAATGGAGAGGATCGAAATTATGTATATACCTTATTTCAAAAAACCTGTTGATCGTTGAAAAAGAATACCATACCATATAAAGACACAGGATATTTTTCAAAAACAATATGCGATTATTTAGATAGTCATAAAAGTATTGATCCATATTTCAACAATTATCCGGATTTTAAGGGCTTCAAAAAGCAAATTGAATTAAAACGTGGTTCTGAACTTGTTTCAACTTCACACAGAAAACTTCTTGTAAAAGCTCTAGAAGATCAATATAAAAAACTAA